>JAQXYZ010000115.1 GCA_029226935.1 Bacillota bacterium
CCCAGAAGTTTCTGAATTTCCTTGGGATGGATTTCATTGTCCCCACTCTTTACCTTAATGTGATAACCAAAATTATTGATAAAGGTTCCCAGCTTTAAAATCTTTTCGGGATCAGGATAATCATGAGATCTGTAGACAAAAGGAACCTCCATCCAGTAAAAATGCTGTGCCACCGTTTCATTGGCAAGAAGCATAAAGTCCTCAATAATCTTATTGGCTGCATTTCTCTCATAAGGCTGGATGGACAGCGGAACACCATTCTTATCAAGAACAATCTTACTCTCAGGAAAATCAAAGTCAATAGAGCCACGCTTTTTTCTCTTTTCCCTTACAATATCTGCAAGTTCCTTCATCAAAAGGAACATAGGTGTCAGTTCCCTGAATTGCTCCTGTGTCTTAGTGTCTCCCTCTATAATCTTATTAACATCCGTATAAGACATTCTCTGATCAACATTGATGACAGTTTCCACAATTTCATGATCAATGACATCTCCCTTTTCATCTATGGTCATCAGACAGCTAAGTGCCAGTCTGTCTTCCTTCATATTCAGGGAGCATATCCCGTTTGAAAGCACATGAGGCAGCATGGGAATTACCCTGTCAACCAGATAAATACTGGTTCCACGCTCCATGGCTTCGCGATCCAGCGCAGAATTTTCCTGCACATAGTTGGTCACATCTGCAATATGCACACCAAGATAATACAGATAGCCTTCTTTGTAAAGGCTGACCGCGTCATCCAAATCTTTGGCATCCTCACCATCTATTGTAACCATGGAAAGTCCTCTCAAATCCTTACGACCTGCCATATCCGCTTCAGTCACATCCTTTGCAACCCGCACCGCCTGATTTACCACCCTTTCGGGAAACTCTGTAGGAAGGTCAAAGCCCTTGATAATTGAAAGAATATCCACTCCCGGATCATTTATGTGACCTAAAATTTCAATAACCTTTCCCTCCGGCTTATGTCTGGCATCCCCATAATCAGTCAGCTCCACAACTACCTTATGCCCTGTAACCGCGCCTTTAGAACGTTCCTTTGGCACAAAAATATCTGAGGAAAGTTTCTCATTATCAGGAATAACAAATCCAAAACTGCCGGCATTATCATAAGTTCCCACAATTCTTGTAAGCTCATGCGATAAAATGGCTGTTATCTTTGCCTCCTGTCTTTTCCCATGTTGTCCCTTTAGCAGCTCTATCTGCACCTTATCTTTGTGAAAAGCTCCATTGACTTCACTTTCAGGAATAAAGAAATCCTGCTCACAGCCCTCCACTTCCACAAAGCCAAAGCCTCTTGCATTGCTGATAAAGGTTCCCGTAAGACCTGTTGGAATTCCGTCTCCTTTAATGTACTTTCCCCGCTTGGTCATCTGCAATCTGCCTTCAGCAACCATCTCCTTTAAGATTTCCTTCAGTTCATCCCTCTCCTGTGGCATAACCTGCATAAAAATTGCCAGTTCTTTCTCTTTCATGGGGACATAACATTCATCCTCAACCAGCTTTCCTATTAAATTTTTACGTTTATCATGTAAGTTCTGATCCACTTTCTTTTCACACCTCAAAGGACTTTTTCTCATCAAAAAAGGCATCCTTTTACAAGAATGCCTTAAGTCCTAAAATACATTAAGATTTAAAATAACAGTCAAAACCATAAAACCGATTGCCAGATACTTGGTAATTTTAACGAGCTTTCCTTCCATCGAACGCCCTTTGTTCTTACCCCAATATGTTTCAGCGGCACCGCTTATGGCTCCTAAACCTGCTGATTTGCCTTCCTGCATCAGTACCAGCACTGTCAGTGCGATACACAATATGATAAAAATAATCTGAATAGCGATTCTCAATGCTTCCATAATTACACCTCCTAATGCCAAGCAAAAACAAGTGTAACATATCAGGCAGCAGATTTCAAGTATTTTATTTTCTTTCCTGACAGTTCATTATTTAAACGATTACTATTTTATCTCTCCTGCTGTTGCTGCTTCCACTTCTACCAAAATTCCTTCCGGGGTTGTGGTGTAGGAAATTCCATTCAATTCAATATTTTGGTTTCTCATCAGAATTCCTGCCTCATTAAAATAATAAGGCTGTTTATCAATTTCATATACACCTGTAACAATGTGACCCGCCGGATCTGCATAATAGGTCTGATTATTTGCAGTAAACCATCCGGTTACCATTTGTCCTGTAGCAGGGTCATAGTAATAACTGCCATCCTCCCTTGCTGCCATGCCTGTTACCATAACGCCTTCAGGGCTGAAGAAATAATTCTTTTTATCAATTACAGCTGCTCCGGTTACCATATGACCATCATCAGGTGACAGATAATGGCGTCCCTTTGCATCATCCATAAATCCTCTTACTTTGGCTCCTGTAGAAGGATCGTAGTAAAAAGTACCATTTTCAAGTGTTATCCATCCATGCTGGCGGATACCATCTCCATTAAAGAGATATTCTGCGTTGTCAATTATCTGTCCGCCCGTCAGCATATGTCCATCTTTAGGATCAAAATAATAAAAGTTTGCTTTTTCATCGCTGAGCCACCCTCTTTTCATGATTCCGTTGTTAGAGGGCTCATAAAAGTATTTCATATCGTTCAGTGTAACCCAACCTGTGGTTTTCACTCCATCTGCCGTAAAATAATAGTCTGCACCGTCTACCTGTGCCTGTCCTCTGGCAATGCTTCCGTCCTTGGGTGAAAGGTAATAAGTACCACTTGCATCGGTAAACCAGCCACTGACCAGATTTCCTGCTCCGTCAAGATAATATCTGGTATCATTATAGGCTATCCAGCCTCTCTGCATCCTCCAATTGCTGTAAAAACGCACATTTCCATTATGACCGACAAATCCTTCCGGAATAATCAGACTGCTGTAATCTTTGTACTGATAGTTTACATCCACTCTGCCGCTTACTCCGCTAACACTTCCATGGCTGGTGTACTGCCAGAAGCAGACATTGTTATTATAATCACAATTATCGCTGTACTGGGCAACCCATTTGTCCCATCCCACAGTGCTCAGCTTTCCTGTAAACATATTCTTATAGGAGTAGACCATAGGATAGTATCCTGCACCGTCAATGACCGTACAGAATGCATTGATAATATCAATCAACTGCTGGTTAGAAAGATTCTTGTGACACTTATCCTCAATGTCAAATACAATCGGGAAATTCACCGTATAGGGTTCAATCCACTGTAATACAAGATTCGCCTCATTGGCAGCCTGTTCCGGTGTAACTGCATAAGAATAAATATATACTCCTGTTCTTAATCCGGCAGCCTGCGCTCCTGTAATATTGGCTGCGAACTGAGGATCAATCCCGCTTTTGGTGCTCCCCACTTTGATAAAGGTAAATTTCATTCCGGATGCTGCCACCTGAGACCAGTTGACTGCACCATTGTGTTTGGAAACATCAATCCCTTTCGCAATTGCTCCATTCGCATTTACCGCATGCACATCGCTTACCGGCGTCATACACAGTATTGCAACCGCCAACGCTGCAGCAAATATTCTTTTAAAAAATGATTGATATTTTTTTATCATCTGTACCTGATCCTCTCTTTTTCTTAAGTAATTTCAAATCACATATTTTGCATCAAATTCTGATAGCTGCAATCAATCCTATATCTTATTAAAAGGTTCTTTATAAGCCGCAACAGTTCCAAGCTCCTCCTCTATCCTGAGAAGCTGGTTGTATTTGGCTACCCTGTCACTCCGGCACGGAGCACCCGTTTTAATCTGCCCTGCATTCACTGCAACAGCAAGGTCTGCAATAAAGGTATCCTCTGTTTCCCCCGAGCGATGGGAAATTACCGCCTTGTATCCATTTTTCTGTGCCATCTCAATTGCTTCCATGGCTTCTGAAACTGTACCGATTTGGTTGACTTTTACTAGAATTGCATTTGCTACATGAAGCTTAATTCCGGCATCCAGCCTTTTCGTATTGGTCACGAACAGATCATCTCCTACAAGCTGGATTTTATCCCCCAGTCTTTCAGTGAGATGCTTCCATCCGTCCCAGTCGTCCTCGGCCAATCCATCTTCGATGGAAATGATTGGATATTCGGAAATCAGTTCCTCATAATAGGCAATCATCTCAGACGTATCACGAACAACATCATTCCCTTTCAGCGCGCTTTCCCCCGGGAAATGATACATGCCTGTTTTTTCATTGTATAATTCGCTGGATGCCACGTCAAGGGCTATTTTTATATCCTGACCTGGTAAATATTTACTCTTTTCAATTGCTTCCACAATCAGATCAAGTACTGCTTTGGCATCCGGCAGATCCGGTGCAAAGCCTCCCTCATCGCCCACACTGGTTGCAAGCTTCTTTTCTTCCAAAATCTTCTTTAAAAAATGATAAATCTCTGCACAAATTTTGAGTCCATCCGCAAAACTTTCTGCCTGAACAGGCATAATCATAAACTCCTGAAAGTCAACAGTGTTGGCTGCATGCTTTCCACCATTTAAAATATTCATCATGGGAACCGGCATCAGTCTTGTGTACGCACCTCCTAGATATTGATAAAGCGGGATATGCAATGCCTTTGCTGCCGCTCTTGCCACTGCCATTGATACTGCCAGAGTTGCGTTAGCACCAAGATTCCCCTTGTTATCTGTCCCGTCGGTTTCAATCAGTATCCTGTCAATTTCAATCTGATTAAGTCCATTTCTTCCCGCAATTGCTTCTTTAATTTTGGTATTGATATTGCTGACCGCTTTTCGCACTCCCAGTCCAAAGTATCTTGTCTCCGCATCCCGTAGCTCTACCGCTTCAAATCTCCCCGTACTTGCGCCGGAGGGTACGGAAGCTTTTCCTGCATACCGCTTTCCTGTCATTGTATCTGTCAGCGTGATTTCAGCTTCTACAGTTGGGTTTCCTCTGGAATCGAGGATTTCTCTTCCGTGAATATTTGTAATCTGCATATATGTTTTCATCAGACAGCCTCCTAATCAAAAAATTTTATAACTATTGTATCCGTTTTTATAAATTGATATACTAGTTTCAATACGGTATTCATATACAAGAATTAATTTTGTTCAGAAAGGTCTGTTCCGATGAAAAAATTTATCTCATTTTTAAAAAGAAAATATATTGTTTCCGGGCTGCTGAACCGTCAGGATTGCATCAACCTGTTAGTGTTAACTTTCATTTTTGCATTTCTGGCATTCTTCCGATTGGGGAATACCTATGCTCCCGAATCCTTTTATACTGCTGACACGCAAAACAGAGATATCGTCATTGATTTCGGAGAATACACCGACATTGGCTCTGTTTCAATTTTTTTAGGCAACCTGAATACCCGTCATTTCTCTATCTCAGCTTTTAACGAGGTTACCGGTGCCTGGGAGCTGATTAATGGTGACACCACAGCCGAATCTGTATTTGCCTGGAATAAAATTGATCTGAATTACCGTCTAAGATACCTTGGTATTGTTGCCACCGATGAGGAATCAGTCATAAACGAAATGGTCTTCCAAAAACCCGATGGTACTGTAATTCTGCCCATCAATTATCAGGAATATCCTGAACTCTTTGATGAACAGGAAATGTTTCCCGAAGTCAAAACCTATATGACCGGAACCATGTTTGATGAAGTCTATCACGGGCGCACTGCTTATGAATTTCTCCATGGTCTTACCACCTACGAAACCACCCACCCTCATTTTGGGAAAATTTTAATTTCCCTGGGGATCATGATTTTTGGCATGACGCCATTTGGCTGGCGCTTTATGTCAGTTCTATTTGGTATTTTGCTTGTACCTTTAATTTATCTGTTTGCCAAAAAACTGCTGCGCAGTACCTTTGGGGCAACCGCGACCACTGCCCTGCTGGTCTTTGACTGCATGCACTATACCTTGTCACGAATTGCCACTATTGATATTTTTGCTGCATTTTTCATTGTCCTCATGTACTACTTTATGTATGATTATTTTCTGAAGGATTCGGCATACCGCAGTTCATCTTTGGCATTACAGAACAAGTTTCCGCCCAAAAGTGTTTATATCCCCCTTGCCTTAAGCGGCATCAGTATGGCTTTAGGCATTGCCACCAAATGGACCGGTGTATACGCAGGGATTGGTTTATGTATCCTTTTCTTCTGGTATACTCTGACCCATTTTCCCAAAGGACAGGTTCTGCGCCTGTTTGGCTTTTGCTGTGTGTTCTTTATTGCCGTTCCTCTGCTTGTTTATGCGCTCTGCTTTATTCCAGTAGTGGGCTACTCTGAATACAACGGACTGCTTGACAAAGTCATTCAGGGCACCATGTATATGTTCGACTATCATGCCAATCTGGTTGCCGAACACTACTACAGTTCTCCCTTTTATGAGTGGCCTGTCATCTGGATGCCTCTTTTAGATGCCAATGATATGGTAAATGCAACCCAGGTAAGTGCCATCAGCTGCATGGGAAATCCCGCAATCTGGTGGGTTGGTATTCCCTGTGAGCTTTATGTACTTTTCCGCTGGATTATAAAGAAGGATAAAAAAGCCGGATTCCTGTGCATTTCCTATCTTGCACAATATGTTCCCTGGATGAGCATCAGCAGAATTACTTTTATCTACCACTACTTCCCTGCAATTTTGTTTGTGATTTTAATGATGGGATATACAATCAAATGTATCTGTGAACATTTTTCATGGGGCAAAAAAGCGATCACCATATATCTGGCAATCGCTGTCTTGTGCTTTTTCCTATTCTTCCCTGTCATTTCAGGGCTTCCTGTTGACAAAGAGTATGGGTTACACCTTCGCTGGCTGAAGGACTGGATTTTAGTTTTATAATTGTCTGTACAAATCATATCCGACGTACACAATCAATCCCAGCAGTGCAATCGCAACATACTGAATCGGTACGATGTGCACTGCAATCAGGTACGGCATGAAGCTGAGTACGGAGACAAGCATAAAGCCACCGGTTACAGGCATTTTTTTCACGTTCAATGTACCATATATGATTGCAAGCAAATCAATCAGAAAACCGTATCTGTCATGCATATGGGGCAGCGAATATACAATCAGCGCCACCGTAAAAAGTGCCAGTGTAATTAGCAGTTCGTCCGTCATATTCACATTTCTTACATAGAAATAATAAGCAATGCATCCAAGGATTATGATTGTCATATAGGTACCTGCACCACTAATCTCTGCCGCATGTCGCATATCCGGCATTGCCTCCCCCAAAAGCGCATAAATATTAGGATATTCCAGCGTTCCCCATGGATAGGTTTCCGCCTGGTCAAAATAAATTGTCATCAGTTCCTTGAAATCTCTTCCAAACAGCCACGCAGGCAGCGCACTAACCGCATATATAATTGGTATCCATACAAAATCCCTGAATTTAATGGTTTTTCTTTTAAGCCACAGGATAATCAGAAATGGAACAATAAAAAGTGCCTGTAATTTGAATGCAAAGGAAACACCCACCAAAATCAGGCATCCTCTGCTATTGTTCTTAAAAAGACAATAGATTGCAAACAAGATAAATGTGGTGTAAATAATATCGCACTGACACCAATAGGCACTATCAATAATCACAGTTGGAGACAACAGCAGGATTGCCATACCCATAATGGATTTTCTCACCTTGCCTGTAATCTGATAAATGATCAAAAATACTGCTATGGAAGCCAGATAGTCAAAAAAAACCGATACCAGCTTAAGCCCATAAAGATCATTATCCGTCAGATAAGAAACCAGACACATGAGATACATATAGGGAGAAGAATAATTGGATATCTGCCATCCAAGAGATCTGAAACCGTCTCCGTCCCTGATCTGGTTCATCCAATCCTCAAGGAATCCCCAGTAATCGGCAGATTCAATGGGCATTAGTTTCCATCTGATCATGAACGCAAGCAGAAACAGACACCCAATGAATGCCAGATCAACAATCCTGAATTTTATTTTTCCAAGACAGACTTCACGCTGCATTACCCTGTCAATGATACGATCCTTCATAATCCTACCTCTTTTCACTAATGCTTTATTGTATCATTAACGATGCGAAAATTCCAGCATAAATATCCATCAACTGCTCAAACTGAACGATCACTTCCCGTTTCCACGGTAAGCGGTATCCTCTTCCACAAACTCCGGCACCTGTCCTTCAATAAAGCAATAGGAAGCAGATACTCCATAAGTTCTGTTCATTTCACTGTTCGACTTAAAATAAACAGTTACCACATAGTTTCTATCCTGCAAATCACCATCATCCCACCGATAATTGTCCATAATCAATTCCTGAGGATAGACAGCATCTGCAATCCTTGCTATATCTGCAGGATCACTATAGGATTTATAAACCCGTGTATCAATCTCAAATTCCCCATAGATTTCTCTTGGCTGGTTTTCATAATATTCAACAAATGCAGCTTCCGGAATTCCCACCAGTCCCACATTTTCAAGTTCTGCCACACCCGCTGCAGTACTTTGCTTTTCTGCCATTCTTTCACTGATCTCATAATGGTAATTTGAAACCTGAATCTTTTCCACATCCTCTGGATTCAACTGAAAATCCTTATAATATCCGTGTGCAGTGAGCCATTCAATACTTTCATTACAGAATGGATAAATATCAATCTCCTCATGCCAGCTTCTGGTTCTTCTTACTTCTACTGTTTCTTCAATATTGATCTGAAGCACCGATATCGGCACATTTTCTTTAAGCTGGCTGAAGGTCACTCCTTCCATATCCCTGCAGTAACATTCCAAAAAGCTGACTGCATCAGACTGTTTCATCTGCTCTCTATAGACAGTATTGCCATAAGTGATAAAAATTTTACGCTTACTTTCTTCGTCTAACAACATGCTCTTAAGGTTTTGAGATATCCCCGGCAGGTATCCTTCTTTAAATTCCCCAGAACCTATGATTGTATCCAGCAATTGCACTGTTCTTTCTTCATTTACATTGACCCACAGCTGTCTGGTTACCTTTCGTCCATTCTTTAACCTGTAGATCACCGTAGCATTAGACCAATGTTCTTGATACCTGTCAATCAAATTGCAGACCTCGTTGTAGTTCTCCATGGACAGGTCAGCAATCTCGCACACTTCTTCTACATTATTCAGATACATATAGCGCTCTGCATATTCCTGTCCCGAAAGATAAGTTCCGTTATCCGAAATATAAGTGCTATATTTTGTTAAATAAGAGCCTTCCGGAATAAAGGCTACACTTTCAACCTTTTCCGGCTTGGGTACATAGGAATCATATCCCGTAAAATCATATCTGAAGCTCATAAAGAAAATTGCTGCAATGATTCCGCTGACAACGATATGGCTTTTTTTATGCAGACAGCCTTTTAAATCAAATTCAAAAATAACCTGCATAATGGCACAGCCCAGCACAAGCACCAGCAGAATAGTAAACATCACATACCCAATGCCATCCATGGATGATTTTGGCTCAAAATTAACAGTATTTCCTATCAGTGAACCGGCAAGTAACGCAACAGGCACAACAAGCAGTACCTTAATTACAGGCTCTGTAAACCGAAATGCCATTGCTCTTCCAGCTACCTCTGCAGGACGTTTTAAATAACAAAGATAAGAAAGCACCAACAGAGCCGTCCCAAAAATCAATAGTCCAATTAGATATTTGAACGCTCCCGCATCCCCTCTGTTCACCCCGTCCACCAGATAAGCATACATACTAAAGGGGGAAAGAACCGGTGTTACATCATCCCCATAATAACTATAATACCGGAAGAAAGTTTCCTTATAATTCTGAAGCACCAGTTTTACAACAATCTCATACAAGCTAAATACCAGAACACCGCATCCTGTAATCACAATATTTCCGGTTAACATTACTGCAAGAAGCACCATATGATATACGCCCAGATAGAAAAGCAGATGGACTCCAAACGCAATGAACGCTGAACGGATTACAGCTCCATTTACTGCTCCGTTTCCCGCAGCAATGATAAGGCTGATACTCAGTCCTGCAAGGTAGGGAAACACATAAAGAAGGATACCGTTTAACCAGATAATCAGGAAACGCTTCTTTCTTTTCACCGGCATTCCCATATAAAAATCAATTTTCTTTCTGCTGTAAAGATAAGAAAATCCCTGAATAGCACTAAACAGGGCAATTCCTGCTGTCATAAGCATAATGACCCATGAGAAACCAAGTGCATTCTGCATTTCGCCAATCAGACTGTTGTAAAGAACCTGATTTGCTAATTCTATTCCATAACTCTTTGCAATCGCTTCCACACTGTTATAAACCTTTTCAATGCACAGTGCCACATAAACGGGAAAAACAAGCACAAAGGCAAGAATAGAAACTGCCCATACCCATAAGCGTCTTTTATTATTTTCTCTCATATTAGCCAAGAATGAGTTTTTTGACATCATATCCTACTACCTCCGTTTCACTGATAAATATTTCCTCAAGGGAAAGTGGCAGTGCCTCAAAAAATACCGTGTTTGCCGTTGCAAAGATTGCCAGTATTTCTTCTCTGTTTCCACGTACAGTCAGTACATTCAAAGACCCTCTCTTTTCATTCTTCATAATATCAAGGGCTGCAATGACCTTTGCTTCATCCTCTATGGTCTTAAACACGCACTGTACCTTCTGAATATTGCATTTCATATCCTCTAAATCCTTTGATAAGAGTACGCCTCCCTTGTGCAAAAGTCCTACATGATCACAAATGTCTTCCAATTCTCTTAAATTGTGTGAGGCAATTACCGGAGTCATGCCACGCCGTTCCATCTCCCCTGCAAAAATACTCTTGATCCCCTGACGCATAACCGGGTCAAGCCCGTCAAAAGTTTCATCACACAAAAGATATTTGGCTCCGCTACAGACTCCGCAGATTAGCGCCAACTGCTTTTTCATTCCTTTAGAATAAGTGCTGATCTTTCTTTTTTTATTCAACCCAAAGTTTATCAGATAATTATAGAAATCCTTTACCGAAAATTCAGGATAGATACAGGTAAGATATTTCTGCATATCTATTGCATTACTGTTGGCAAAAAAATAAGGTTCATCTGCAATAAAATAAATGTTCCTCTTGGCTTCCATATTATCAAATACAGGTATCCCATCAATGGCAATTTCTCCCTGTTCCGGTTCAAGTACTCCTGCCACCATCCTAAGCACAGTGCTCTTTCCCGCGCCATTGGTTCCAATTAAACCAAATACTGTATTTTCCTTGATTGTAACACTTACATTATCAACCGCCTTCATCTTATCATAAGACTTGGTCACGTTTCTGATTTCAATCATCGGCTTCTCCTCCCTTGATATATCGAACTAGTTCTTCCCTTGTAATACCCGCGTCTGTGGCAGCATTGCAAATTGACTTAAGCTCCGCAAAGATTTCTTCTCTGTACCCGGCAAGCAGTTGACTACTGTCTGAGACAAAGTTTCCTTTTCCCTTTACTGTGTATATATATCCCTGACGCTCAAGCTCTGCATAGGCACGCTGAATGGTATTGGGATTAATGGACAATTCCACTGCAAGATTTCTTACTGACGGTATCTTTTCATCGGGACACAATACTCCACGAAGAATCAGCATTTTAAATTTATCCACTATCTGCTCATAGATTGGTCTGGTGTCTCTGTAGTCAATGTGAATCATATGCTTTTCCTTTCTGCAACATAATCGCTTCTAAACATTCCGTATTTAGTGTACTAATATTATTAGTACACTAATTGTAATATTGTCTTCTATAGAAGTCAAGACATTTGGAACGCCGATTCCTTAATTTTTTGACACAATTTTTTGACACCGTCCAGCAAAGACACTATCCTATGCCTTAAGCAGGAACCTTCCACGAACCAAAAAAGGGCTTTTCACTGTACAAAGCCCAAAAGTGGTGGAACAAAGGCATATCAACTGCTCAATGTTCCAACATATTTTCTATAAATATCCCATACCCTTTGGTCGGGTCGTTTACCAACACATGTGTTACAGCCCCCACAATCCGCCCGTTTTGAAGAATGGGCGAACCGCTCATCCCTTGTACAATCCCTCCGGTAGCCATAAGAAGTTCAGGATCTGTAATTTCAAGCACAATCCCTCTGTTTATATTATCATTCTCCAAATTGATATCAATTATTTCTATATCATAAGAACGTGCTTCGTTTCCCAGAGAACAGATAATCTGTGCCGGGCCTTTCCTGATTTCTTGTTTAAGCCCCAGCGGAAGATAATCATAGCTTGCAGCCTGTATTGTATCCTGTGTACATACTCCAAAAATCCCTCTTGTTGTATTTGCCGTTATATTTCCCATAATATTATCATCATCATACTCTATAAAACCTGTCAGTTCTCCCGGCGAGCCTGTGGTTCCTCTGGTAATGCCAATAATTTCCGTATGATACAATGTTCCCCGGGATAATGTCATCAATGTGCTTGTATCTATATCATTTATTCCGTGTCCAAGCGCCCCAAAGCAGCCCTGTTCATCAATGTATGTCATAGTACCGACTCCCTGAGCATTATCCCTGACCCAGATGCCCATCTTATATTCTCCTGCCTGATTCATTTCAGGTCGAACCTTTACATCAATCAATTTATCGCCACGCTGAATCTTAAAAATCATTTCCTGTCCTTCACTGTGGCTGATTTTTTCTATCAGTTCTTTCTTCGTATTAATTTCCTCATCATTAATTTCTAAAATATAATCCCCCACTTGAAGAATATGTTTTGCCGGATTATACTTCTGCCCGTTTTCTCCCTCAAATTCCCCAATACCAACCACAAGTATGCCCTGTGTTTTTACATAAATACCTATTGAAATACCTGCGGGTTTTAGCCTGACATTCTGAATAACCTTAACGTCAACTTCTTTGAGAGGTATGACATCAAAAAGCATAATCTTTAATTTATACTCGTCAGTCTGATTTGCCTTTAGAGTAACGGGAGTTCTGAAATCAATCTGAATACTTTGAGACTCTTCTATATCGTTTACATAATTTTTTGCAGAGCCACCGGTTTGTACTGCTTCCCGATAGAGTTTGCCTGAAGCAGGAATATGAAAGTCAAGCGTTTGGTCTACGCCGGCCTTTACCATAATTGTGGATGGGATTGTACTCCACGTTGCATAATAAGCTGAAAAAGCGGTCATTAAAACACCGAGAACCAGCATGATATAGAGAAACTTTTTGTATTGTTTATATACATGTGTACCACTGCGTTCTTTTAAGCCTGACTGCCCCACATTTTCACATCCTTTTCTTTACAAGTTCTTAATCAAAAAAAGAGACATACAAATCAGTACGTCTCTTTTAGTATGTGAAAATCTTATTATTTTAGTTGTAAGTTTTTAAATTTTTACTGCCAAATGTTTCATAATTATTTTTATTTTACCTGCTCTGCAAGTTCCTTCATTTCTTTGGCATTCATAAGTACAGCTTCTGTTACATTCCCACTCCCCAGAAGTCTTGCAAGCTCTGCAAGGCTTTCCTCATTATCAAGTAAAGCAATCTGCGTTACCGTTCTGTCATCCTTTAGCTGCTTTTCAATCAAAAAATGGGAATCTGCCATTGCCGCAATCTGCGGAAGATGGGTAATACAGATAATCTGATGCTTGGCAGAAAGTTTACCCAGCTTTTCAGATACCTTCCATGCTGTCCTGCCGCTGATTCCTGTATCAATCTCATCAAAGACCAGAGTTTCAGTTCCCTCCTGATCCGCAAAAACTGTTTTAAATGCCAGCATGATTCTTGAAAGCTCTCCCCCACTTGCTATCTGTTGCAGCGGCTTCGGTCTCTCCCCCGGATTGGTAGAAATCAAGAATTCAATTTGATCATATCCCTCTTCAGAAAACCTGTCCTCCTCCGGTTCCACGCTAATTTCAAACACCACATCCATAAAATTCAAATCTACAAGAGCTTCTTTTAATTTTACTGAAAGCTCATCTGCGGCTTTCTTTCTGCATTCCGAAAGTTTACTACATAAAATCAAAATCTGTTTTTTTTGCTGCTCTTTTTTATTTTCCAACTTTTGTAAATAATCGTCAAAGTTGGAAAGCTGCTCCAGACGTTGTTTCTTTTCTTCAAAAGCTGCCTGAATATCCTCAATGGTATTTCCATATTTTCCCTTGAGGTGATTGATAATATTTAATCTTTCCTCTGTCCGTACAAATTCTTCACCATCAAATTCAAGATTTTCCTGATAATCTGCCAATGCCCGGTTAAAATCACTCAATAAATTGTCAATGTCTTCCAGCTGCTTCACCAGTTCCTCCGCAGTCTCGTCATAAGATACGGCATTTTTCAGTTCCCGCAGTGCCCGTCCTATCGTTTCCCCTGCACAGCCCTCTTCCTCATATCCGGTAAGTCCATGTACCTGAAACACTGCTTCCTTAATCTTTCTGGCATTTGTCATCCTGCGATAACTTTTCTCCAGCTGTTCATCTTCTCCCGGAAGCAGTTCTGCCGCTTCCAGCTCATTTACCTCAAAAGTAAGAAGTTCTGCCTCTCTTCTTCTGGATACCTCGTCCTGACAATTTGCAGAAATTTCCTTTTCCGTCTCCCTATATTCATGATAAAGAGTCTTGAGTTTTTTCTTATATTCCAAGACCTCATTTCCTGCATAGTCATCCAATAATTCTTTGTGCTTTGTGCTCTTCAGCAGAGATTGATGCTCATGCTGCCCATACATATCAAGCAGACTGCCTGAAAGCATTTTCAGCTGACCGGAGCTCACCGTCTCACCATTTACCTTGCAGACACTTCTCCCTGCCATAATTTTTCGCTGTAAAAGAAGCGTTCCATCTTCCTCCACAGGCAGATCCAGTTCTTTCATTTCTTCCTGTTGTCTCTGATTTAATGAAAAAATCAGTTCAACAAGTGCATACTCAGCACCTGTGCGGATGTAATCCTTATCTGCCTTGGCACCCAGCGCAAGATTGATGGAACCGATAATAATTGATTTCCCCGCACCTGTTTCACCTGACAAAATATTCATCCCGGAAGAAAAATTCACTTCCTGCTCATCAATCAGTGCCAGGTTTTTTACATGTAGACTTTCCAGCATATTGTTTCCTCCTTACGCCCTTCTCTCAAGCGCATAGTCGGTTATTCATCAAGAACGTTATGAATTTTTTCCATAACAGTCTGTGTATCCTCCACAGTTCTAACTGCCATCATAATGGTATCATCTCCGGCAATAGAACCTACAATTTCCTTTAATTTCATGGCATCAATGGCAGCAGCTACCGCCATTGCCATTCCTGCCACCGTCTTTACTACCAAAATATTCTGCGCCATATCCATGGATATAAATCCATCCTTGAGCACCCTTATATATTTTTCACTTAAATAATGGTCACTGTGGACTAAAATAGTGTATTTTTGTCTCCCATCACCCATAGGGATCTTGGAAAGTTTAAGTTCTCTGATGTCTCTGGAGACTGTAGCCTGAGTAACCGCATAACCGGCTTCCCTCAATCTGTCCGCCAGTTCTTCCTGTGTTTCAATGTCAAACTGTTCCACCAATTCTTTAATTTTTTGATGTCTGCTCTTTTTCATATTTGCGATATACCTTTCCCGCCTTTAATCACTCATCTTTCGGTGAAGCACTTCCAAAAAGCTTGCCTGACTCAATTTTACAATTCCGGTCGTCTGCTCAGATTTCCGAATTTCTATTTTCTCACCTGTGCAAAGCGAAACCTTATGACATCCGTCAAAAATTGCTTCAACCTCCTGTATCTCCCCGTCTCTTCCACTTTCGATTTCTACAGTAACCGTGTCCTCCGGAGATAATACAATACTTCGGCTGTGCATAGAGTGTGGGCAGATTGGTGATAGCAAAATCAAATTAGCTTTAGGCTCTACAATCGGGCCGCCTGCTGATAAATTATATCCTGTAGACCCTGTAGGGGTAGATGCAATCATTCCATCTGCATGATATCGATGTAAAAACTGTCCATTGACATAAATATTAAAATTAATAATTTGCAAAGAACCTTTTCTGGTAATAACAATGTCATTCAGCGCCCTTGCATCATCCTTGATTTCCTCTTTATCATAGCTTCTTCCCCATAGCATCATTCGCTTTTCGATTTCGAATTCGTCATGGATTAGTTTTTCCAAAGCATCCTCTATTCCATTCTTATTGACCTCTGCCAGAAACCCCAGCGTTCCAAAATTAATCCCCAGGAACGGAATTTCCCTGTCAGCTAAATCGGTTGCTGCCTGCAGCAGCGTACCATCGCCACCAAGAACAATAATACAATCTACATCTAAGCTAACCTGTTCTTTATAAGTATATCCTTCCCTGCCCGGCTTCTTTGTTCCCATATCTACAATACAGGTCTTTCCTCTGTCTGTAAGATATTGTCTGATATAATGAGCTGTTTTTAATTCCCCATCCTTAGTTGGGTTGGTTATCACATAAAAATGCTCCATAGAATTCCTCATTTCTTCGAAGCGGTTCACAATGGAATGATTATAAATCAAGACTTCCGTGTGCCTTATCAACTGTTTCTTTAATCAAATCCGATATATCCTTCTGCCATGAATAACCACTTTTCTTATCTGTAATCCCCAAAAGTGCATCTTCTGCCTCGGTCTCGGCAATGCCTGCTGTCTCCTTAAGTCTGTCTTCGTTTTTACGCAAATGAACCAAATACTCAATATTTCCTTCCGGTCCCTTGATTGGAGAAAAATCCAGATGCAGCACGTCGAACCCGATAAAATCAGCAAAGTCAATCACTTTTCTGATTACCTCCTCATGCACCCCCGGCTCACGGACAACACCCTTTTTCCCTACCTTATCACGTCCGGCTTCAAACTGCGGTTTAATCAGACAAACCATTTCACCGCTTTCTTTAAGAAGCGCTCTTGCCGGCAATAAAATTTTCGTAAGAGAAATAAAAGAAACATCTACAGATGCAAAATCCAGTTGATCCTGAATATCTCCCGGAACCATATATCTGAAATTGGTCTTTTCCATACAGACAACTCTGTCGTCATTTCTCAATTTCCAATCCAACTGTCCATGACCAACATCAACAGCATACACCTTTGTTGCCCCGTTTTGCAGCATGCAGTCGGTAAACCCTCCTGTAGATGCCCCAATATCCATGCAAATCTTTTCTTTTAACACTACCCCGAACTGATTCACAGCCTTCTCCAGTTTCAGTCCGCCCCTGCTTACATATTTCTGGACGCTGCCCCTAACTTCTATCCGCACCTTATCAGAATCGAATACCGATCCTGCCTTATCCTCACGCTGTCCGTCAACAAATACTGTTCCCGACATAATGATAGCCTTCGCCTTTTCCCTTGAAGGTGCATACCCTTCCTTTACAAGCAATACATCAAGCCGTTCCTTCATTCTTAGCTTTCCATTTCCCTCTTAATTCTATCTGTGATTGTTTCTGCATCAATCCCAATTTCCTTTTTCAGCAGATCCACATTTCCATGTTCTACATACTCATCAGGAATCGCAATTGTCAAAAACCGTACCTTATTTGAGAGTCCGTCCACAGCTTCTCTGACCTTTTCTCCATATCCACCGCTTGCAACATTTTCTTCCATGGTAACCACCAGATTGTGATTCTCCACTGCCCACTTTACCGCTTCCAAATCAATCGGTTTTACAAATCTCGCATTGATCAGACTGCATTTATATCCTGCATCATTTAGCATTTCCTTAACTGTTTCTGCCGTTTTTACCATGCTTCCCACCGCCATCAGACATATATCGCCTTCCGCGTAGATCAGCTCTGATTTTCCAAGTTCAACAGGTGCTCTGTATTCTTTAAGCCCTGCATAAGCCTCCCCTCTGGGATAACGGATGGCAATAGGGGCATCAAAAGCAACCGCAAACTTCAGCATATCCGAAAGTTCCCACTTATTCTTAGGCGCCATAATATGCATACCCGGAATAGAGGACAGGTAAGACAAATCAAAAATACCCTGATGAGTTTCTCCATCACTCCCCACCAGACCGGCTCTGTCAATGGCAAACACCACAGGCAGATTCTGTATACACACATCATGAAGGATCTGATCATATGCCCGCTGAAGGAAAGAAGAATAAATTGCCACCACTGGTCTTAAACCGCCTGCCGCCAGTCCTGCTGCAAAGGTAACCGCATGTTCTTCCGCAATGCCTACATCAAAGAAACGATCAGGATACATGTTCCTGAAACGCTTTAATCCGGTTCCATCCGGCATTGCCGCGGTAATTGCAACTACATTTTTATCTCTCGCCCCCAGCTTCGTCATAACTGTAGAGAAAATATCTGTATAGTTTGCCGTAGTTCTTGGTTTACTTGGAAGCCCGGTTTCTATATCAAAAGGTTCTGCGCCATGAAATCTTGCCGGATGGCGTTCTGCCGGAGCAAATCCCTTGCCCTTTTGAGTAATTACATGTACAATAACTGCATTTCTAATTCTTCTTGCCTCCTGAAATGCTCTGAGCATAGCCTGAATATCATGACCGTCCACAGGCCCTAGGTAAGTAACACCCATATCTTCAAAAAACATCCCCGGAACTACCAGTTGTTTGAAGCTGCTTTTTGCCTTGCGAATTCCCTCTACAACCTTATCTCCCTTGGGAATATCCTTTAAGGTTTTATAAACGCCTTCCTTAATATCCAGATAAGCATTGGCACTTCTTAAGTTGTTCAGGTATTTGGAAACACCACCCACGTTTTCCGAAATAGACATGTTATTATCGTTTAAAACGATAATAAAATTAGTTTCCAGCTTCGCAGCGTTATTGAGTGCCTCATAAGCCATTCCTCCGGTAAGTGATCCGTCTCCTATTACCGAAACAATGGTATTGCTTCTTCCCTGAATATCTCTTGCCTTGACAAGCCCAAGTCCGGCAGAAATAGAAGTAGAACTGTGCCCTGTATCAAAACAGTCACAGTCACTTTCCTTACGTTTAGGAAAACCACTCATTCCGCCAAACTTGCGTAAATTTTCAAAACCATCCTTTCTTCCTGTGAGAAACTTATGGGTGTAGGATTGATGTCCCACATCCCAAACCAGTTTATCCTCCGGAAGATTCAAAAACAGATGCAGTGCCATTGTCAGCTCCACAGCACCTAAGTTGGACCCCAGATGTCCTCCCGTATGAGAAATCTTTTCAATCAGGAACTCTCTTATTTCCTGTGCAAGCTCCTGATAGTCCGATGGATCTATATTTTTGATATCATTGACGCCTTTAATCTTATCAAGCAACATTTTTCATCCTTCTTTTCTTCCGTTCAGCCTTTATAACCGACTGCTACTTTTCTCTGGTAATCAGAGATGCCACAAGCTCTTCCATGAAAACATTCCTCTTTTTACAGGATCTTAAGATTGTAAGTGCTTCATCTGACAGCTTCTTTACTTCTGTCTTAGACTCCTCAAGTCCATGAAGTGCCACATATGTAAGCTTATGATTTTTTTCATCGCTTCCTACAGGCTTTCCCAAAACTTCCATGGTACTGGTAACATCCAGAATATCATCCTGAATCTGAAAAGCAATTCCAATGTTATAAGCAGCCTTTTCCATTGCTGTAATCTCGGATTGCCCTGCCCCTGCAAGAATTGCCCCTATCATCATAGCTGCCTGAAGCAGTGCCGCCGTCTTATTTTCATGAATAAACAAAAGCAGTTCTTCCGTAACCTGCATTCCGCTTTCAGCTTCAATATCTGCAGTCTGCCCGCCAATCATTCCATAAATGCCGGATTTATTTCCAAGAACCCGGATTGCTTCTGCTACCCGTTTCATTTCTTCCTGTCCTTCTGCCATATCAAATGCACAAACTGCTGTTTCGAATGCCAGATTGAGCAGACCGTCTCCTGCAAGTATTGCCATTCCGTCTCCATAAACATTCCAGGTTGTTTTGCGCCCTCTGCGGTATTCGTCGTTGTCCATTGCCGGCAGATCATCATGTACCAATGAGTAATTATGAATCATTTCCAGCGCTGCCATAAAGGGTTCTATGATTTTCCCCTCTCCTCCAAATAAAAGGAAGCTTTCCTCCATCAGAATCGGACGAAGTCTCTTTCCACCTGCCATAGCACTGTAGTTCATAGCTTCCATGACTTTCTTCTGATATCCTTTTTCTTCCGGCAGATATTGTCTTAAGACCGCTTCTGCCCTGTCAGTCTTTGCACTTAGCGTCTCTTTAAAATTCATGAGTCTCTCCATCTTCATTCAGTACCAGCACTCTTTTTTCAACCTGATCAATCGCCTGATTACATTTTTTGAGCAGTTCCATACCATCTTTATAAATTCGAAAGGATTCTTCCAGCGAAATATCTTCCTGCTCTAACGCTGCAACCGTCTCCTCCAGTTTATCGAATGCTTCCTCCAGATTCAGTTCTTTTCCTTCTGTTTTCTGCATATTCAATCTCCTTGCATCATAATCTGCTCATCTGCAGAGTGTTTTGCAGTTACCTCTGCCTCTATCCTGCCGTTTTTCACATGGATTTGAAGTCGATCCCCCACACAGACTCTGTCAATATCAGTTACTGTCCTGCCTGCTTCATCAGCGACATAAGAATATCCCTGATTCAGCTTATCCAAAGGGGAAAGCCCCTTTAACCTCTCTATATAGATTGCCAGCCTGTGTCTGTTATTATTAATTTTATTTCTGATTAAAGTCCCCAGTCTTTCTTCCAACGAAATGGCATAGGTCCTTTTCTCCCTGATTCTACCCATAGGGCTGTTGTTTTTTAATCTTACGTCAAGTGTACTGAGTCTGGCACGATTCAGTGCAATCATTCCCTGCATATGTCGGTTCAGCATAGATTTGTATCCATCAAGCTGTCCCAACAGAATTGACACATCATAAACAGCCAGCTCTGCTGCGGCTGATGGCGTAGGTGCACGCAAGTCTGCCACATAATCAATGATGGTGGTATCTGTCTCATGCCCCACTGCGGAAATAACGGGAATACTGCAGTCAAAAACTGCCTGTGCAACTGCTTCCTCGTTAAAGGCCCATAAATCTTCTATGGAGCCGCCTCCACGTCCCACAATCATCACATCCACCTGCTTTTGTTCAAGCATCCGAATTCCCTTTATGATGCTCGCCGGTGCTGCTTCTCCCTGCACAATTGCAGGATAAAGAATAATCTGCACATAAGGGTTTCTTCTGGAAGATATATTGATAATATCTCTCACTGCTGCTCCGGTAGGTGCCGTTACAACACCAACCGTCCTCACGAATCTCGGAATCGGCTTTTTGTATTCCGGTGCAAACATCCCACGTTCCAAAAGCTCCTGCTTTAGCCGTTCAAACCTTTCATACAGTTCTCCCGCACCATCCTGCCGGATTTTTCTGGCATACATTTGATATTTGCCGTCTCTTTCATATACATCAATCGTTCCGCTGACTATGACCTGCATTCCCTCACTCATCCGAAATGTAAGACCGGAGCGATTTCCCGCAAACATCACACATGAAATCGTTCCTTTCCCATCCTTTAGAGTAAAATAAATATGTCCGGAGGAATGATACTTACAATTGCTGACTTCTCCTTTCACAGACAGCTCCTGAAGCAAAAAATCCTGCGCGAACATATTCTTAATATATGAATTTATCTGTCCTACTGTATAAACATTCTGCATGCTCTTTTCCGCCTATGCAAACTTTGCCAGCACCCCATTTACAAAGGAAGGGGATGAATCCTGCCCGAATTTTTTGGCAAGTTCTACTGCCTCATTGATTGCAACGCCAGTAGGCACTTCCCCATCATGCATAATTTCATAGACAGCCAGCCGCAATATGGTTAAATCCACCTTGCCCATACGCGCGGTATCCCATCCCTGAACCTTGGCATTCAGCAACCCATCAATTTCGTCTAACTTCTCGATAATCTTATTAAACTTCTCACTGATTTCAGAATTTTCTTCCTCGGCAGTGTCGTTTTCCTCGTCCTCAAAAAAGAATGCCTCCTGCTGTGCCAATTCTTCTCTGGGGTTGAACTCTACACGGAACAACAGTTTAAACAACTGTTCCCTCATTTCTCTTCTACTCATTAGAATCCACCCTGTACTTATTTATCTTTCTGCATATTTACACCGGCAATACGAATGTCCACATCTGACACTTCCAGTCCGGTCATATTTTCTATGGTTGATTTCACTTTCTCCTGAACCTTCTGGGACACTACCGGAATATTATAGCCATATTCAACAATCAGTGCCAGATCCGCTTTAACTCTCTTGCCAATGACCTCAACCTTTACTCCCTTTGCAAGATTTTTTACTCCCATCTTGCTCATAAGATCATTGGTAATATTGCCCGCCATAGCTGCAACACCATCGACCTCAGTTGCCGCAAGACCTGCAATCATTGCTACAACATCATCAGCAATTTTTACAGTACCTAAATCTTCATCTTCCTGTAATACATATGTGTTCTGCTCAATCGTTTTTTCCATAATAATGTTCCTTTCTATCTTTCTGTTGCAAGCCTTATAATACTTTATCATACCAAAATTTATGCTTTTTGCATAGTCCCAGCAGACAAATTACGCATCTATCTGCTTCTTATAGCCAGAAGCTTAAACTAAACTGCTCTTCATTTTCAGCGTAAGAGACTGTTCCCTCCTGACTCTTCAGAAAACGGAAAATTTCCTGCTCTTCAATCAGATATTTGATCATTTCTTCATACACCAGACTGTTACTGCATTTTAAAGTCACATAATTACTGTTCTTTTCATAAGCCTGCCGGAAAATTTCTTCGAGCATGCTTTCATCCATGCGTTCAAAATAAAGTCCTTCTCTGACATAATAGTTATCTTCCATGGAACTGCACAACGGAATATCCACAATGGCATCAATGGTATGCGTCTTCTGAAGCTGATCGGTGGTAACGCATAGATAATCGTAATTAATAGGAGGGATACTCCCCACCTGTTGTTCCGTATTTCCCTCTACAATCTGATAGGAAGCATCGCCCCACGTGGTATCAATATAATAATAATTTCCATCCAGTCTGACCAAATTCCATGCATGTCCTTCTCCACCTGAAACCCTTCCCATAATCAGGGCAGTCTCAATTCCTATTTCATTCAGGAGATACTGGGTCGCCTTTGCATATCCCTGACACACGCTTTTGCCGTAGATAAAAACAGAGCATATATTCTGATTATCTGGAATTTCTGCATCATATTCTGTCTGGTTGATAATATATTCGTAAATATATTTCGCTTTTTGGTATTGATCCAGCCCCGGTTCCATTCCGGTCAGACATTTTTCCACATACTGGTCAATTTTTTCTTTTCTAAGCTCCGCTTCCTCTTGGCTCACGTTATATGTGCCGGAAAAAGTAATCTTTTTGACGATGTCCCCCAGCGTATATCGTGTAAATGTATATCCATCCACATAAAAGATTTCAGGATGATCGTTCATCACACACTGAAAGGCCTTTTCTATTATTTCCGTTTCCGTACAGGACAGCGCAACATCCTCTCCGAATTCCTGTAATGCTTTCAGAATCTCTGCATATATAATCTGCTCCTCTTCACTAAGCCGTTCATAATAGAAGCGCCTTGTCTGCTGATTTCTGATAGAGGCAACCTCATCCTCCGAAATGCTTTCTATCTGGTCCAGCTCATCCGCATCAGCCTCCTGCATTTGACCTTTTGG
Source organism: Bacillota bacterium (assembly GCA_029226935.1). Taxonomy (GTDB): domain Bacteria; phylum Bacillota; class Clostridia; order Lachnospirales; family Lachnospiraceae; genus Suilimivivens. The sequence continues at coordinate 23,585 of JAQXYZ010000115.1, forward strand.
GGATGAAGCTTCTGACGGCATGTCCTCTTCCACGCTGTCAGTGGACTGTACTTCTGTATTCAGTTGGGTACTGCTGTCCTTTTGCATGTCCCTTCCCGTTTCATAGCCACAGCTGCAAAGGAGTAAACTGCATAAAAGGACTGCCGTAATTCTTATCTGTTTTTTCATTTAATCACGTCCAAACTCTGAAAGTATTAATCCCTTATTTCTATCAAGTGTCATTCCAACGCTCCATGCATTAATAAACAAAAGAAGCGGATTACCCTTCAAATCTTTAATTTTCTTCATATCAGAGGTTCCTACAAGCTTATTTAAATCAATTTCCTTATTTTCAATCCATCTGATATGCTCATAAGGCAGATTTTCCAATTTAATCTCAACATTGTATTCATTTTCCAGACGGTATTTCAGAACATCAAACTGTAGAACACCTACTACACCCACGATAATTTCTTCCATACCGGTATTGAATTCCTGAAAAATCTGAATAGCACCTTCCTGGGCAATTTGTGTAATCCCCTTCACAAACTGCTTTCTCTTCATAGTATCTACCTGCCTTACTCTGGCAAAGTGTTCCGGTGCAAACGTAGGAATCCCCTCATATTGGAATTGTTCTTTCGGCATACACAAGGTGTCTCCTATTGAAAAAATACCCGGGTCAAACACACCTATGATATCCCCGGCATAGGCTTCCTCCAATATCTTTCTTTCACTTGCCATAATCTGCTGCGGCTGTGAAAGTCTCATTACCTTGCCACCCTGAACATGTTTCACCTCCATGCTTGCCTCGTACTTACCCGAGCATATCCTCATGAACGCAATTCTGTCACGATGTGCCTTATTCATATTTGCCTGAATTTTAAATACAAATGCAGAAAACTCGTTTTCTGTAGGAGATATCATACCGATATCTGCCTTTCTCGAAAGTGGTGTGGTCGTCATCTTAAGAAAATGCTGTAAAAAGAACTCCACACCAAAATTGGTAAGCGCCGAGCCAAAAAATACAGGTGTCAAATCCCCTGCCTGTACCATGTCAAGATCAAACTCTGCACTGGCTCCATCTAAAAGCTCTATCTCATCAATCAGCTTGTCCGCCGCATCTTCTCCAATAACTGATACCAGGGAATCTCTGTCATTGACTGAGATTTCCATAGTCTCGCCCTCTCTGGTTCCCTTTTCTGTATCAGAATACGTAATTACGCACTGCCTGTCCCTGTCATAAACACCTTTAAATTTCTTTCCCGAACCGATAGGCCAATTGACCGGGCAGGTGGCAATTCCCAATTCCTTTTCTATTTCATCCAGCAGCTCAAAGGTGTCATTTGCATCCCTATCCATCTTATTGATAAATGTGAAAATCGGTATTTTTCGCATAACGCAAACCTTAAACAATTTTCGCGTTTGTGCTTCAACACCCTTAGAAGCATCAATTACCATTACCGCCGAATCGGCTGCCATCAGTGTTCGGTAAGTATCTTCTGAAAAGTCCTGATGTCCCGGTGTATCCAAAATATTGATGCAAAAGCCGTCATATTCAAACTGCAAAACGGAAGAAGTAACCGAAATACCTCTTTCCTTCTCAATTTCCATCCAGTCTGAAACCGCATGTCGCGCTGTTGCCTTTCCTTTCACGCTTCCTGCCAGATTGATTGCTCCTCCATATAAAAGGAATTTTTCTGTCAGTGTCGTCTTACCCGCATCAGGATGGGAAATAATTGCAAATGTCCTTCTTCTGTTTATTTCCTGATCATAATTACCCACGTGTCTCTCCTCCAAGTCTTTCTTAATGTATCTTACAGCAAAGCTTCCCCTGCAATCGTTCCCTCTATCCCTAAAACCTTCAGCACAGTAGCGCCAATATCTGCAAAAGTATTTCTTGTTCCAAGATTTTGAGGGGTAATATTCTTTCCATAAATAATAAGAGGTGTATGCTCTCTGGAATGATCTGTAGAGACAGTATATCCCGGATCACATCCGTGATCTGCAGTAATCATCAGCAAATCATCCTCGCGAAGCTTACCCATGATCTTAGGAAGCGCCTCATCAAACTCCGCTAATGCCTTCGCATATCCATCTATATCATTTCTGTGCCCATAGAGCATATCATAATCTACCAGATTTATAAAGCACAGTCCATTAAAATCCTGATCCATATATTGAAGCGTTCTTTCAATTCCCTCTGTATTTCCCTTGGTATATACAAAGGAAGTAATTCCACGTCCCGCAAAAATATCTCTGATTTTTCCGACTCCGATTACTTCCCTTCCGGATGCCTTAATCACATCCAGCATTGTATTGGCAGGCGGCTCCAGTGAATAATCGTGTCGCCCTGAAGTTCTCTGATAATTACCGCTTTTACCGGAAAAGGGTCTTGCTATGACTCTGCCCACACCATGTTTTCCGGTAAGAAGCTTTCTTGCCATCTTACAATATTCATAGAGTGTCTCTACCGGAACTACGTCTTCGTGAGCCGCAACTTGAAATACACTGTCAGCAGAAGTATATACAATCAGCTTTCCTGTTCTTACATGTTCATCGCCATAATCTTTAATTACCTCTGTTCCTGAATATGGGCGGTTACAAAGGATTCCTCTTCCTGTCAATCGGCTGAATTCCTCAAGAATCTCTTCCGGAAATCCCTGGGGATATACGGGGAGAGGCTCCTTCGATATGACTCCTGCAATTTCCCAGTGTCCAATCGTAGTATCTTTCCCTCTGGAAGCCTCTTTCATTCTTCCATATACTGCTTTGGGATGAGGTGTTCCTTCTCTCCAATCTATTCCGTCAATATTGAACAGTCCAAGCTGCTCCATATTAGGCATATGGAAATAGGGGCTTAAAGATGCAGAATAAAGAGTATTGGTTCCCGCATCTCCAAATTCCGATGCATCCTCCATGGCACCTATTCCCACACTGTCCAAAACAATCAGAAAAACTCTTTTCATTAAAGTATCCCTCTCTTTGAAACAATCCATCATTTATTTCTTCTGTAATAGGATACCACATTTTTTTTAATATAGCATCTTTTTATTTTTGAGAAGCGCATCCGCATTTTAAGTTCCACTGAGTTCTCATTCTGCCGACAAGGTGCTGATTACAATTGCATCTGCTGCTACTCCGGTTTTACGAATTACTATATCCTCTATCTGCGCACGCTGTGCCTCTGTAAGTTCAGCAGCATTTACAACAACATCCACTGTTCCGTCTGTAATGCTGACAACTACATCATCAAAGCCTTTGCTTTCCAACAATATTTCTGCTGCAGTTTCCTTTTCTGCAATGTCTGTAATGGCAATCATATTGTCAATTGCTTCCTGCTTCTGCTCCTGTGCAATATTGGCATTATTAATGATCTCCAGCAATGTTTCTTTATTCTTGGCTCTGGTCTGCTCCTTCAAAAGACGCGCTCCCGAGAGTGTGTCCACACTGGTCGACGAAGTAAACACAGCTTCCCCCGGAGTTTCCCCATCTGTAGTCTGCACTTCCGGATTCTGTACCGAATCCTGTGTCAGATTTTCTGCCATTACCTCATCCATGGTTTCATCCAAATAATTTTGCTGGTCCAAAACAACTTCAGAATCCATGCTTTGGATTTCACCCAGATCAGCCTGTTCCATATCCTCATCCGAAATTTCAAATAACGCGGCAACATCTGTATCATTTTCTGTTCCAAGCTGCTGTTTGTTTACCACTGTGTCAGACCCTGCTTCCAGAACCTTCTCGTCTGTAATTGCTCCGCCGGCAAAATTGAGGTATCCTGCTACCGCAATCATAATTGCCAATGCCGTAATCATAATCTGATTTTTCTTTACCATATTTTTCAAGTCCGTATCTCCTTCTTATTGTGATATCATTTTAACTATTTTAATTTTATGTGCTTCAATGCCAAATAATGCCTGAATTGCTTCTGTTATATTTTTCATGATAGCAGCATTCCCGCCTCCCTGTGCACAAACCACAACGCCCTTTACTTTAGGGGCAAGTACTTTTTTTACATAGGGATTGTCGCCTTCCTGACTGTTTTGGTAAACTGTTGTTTCTTCATCACTTAAATCTGTTGTATTTCGACTGCCGCCGGCAGAGTCCACTTCTGTGCTTCCATTTCTTGCCGTACTCTTATCCTTCTCCACCACTGCCTCCCCGGAGCTTTCCAGTGTAACCATAACACGCACCTTTCCAACACCATCCATAGTGCCCAGCAGTTCTTCCAGGGAAGTTTCCAGATAAGAAGCATAATTGCGCATCCATATGCTCTCCTGCGTTTCCGTATCCTTACTTGTCAGCTTTTCTGTCTGTAAGTTCATTATAGCGTCTTCATTGTCCCATTGACCGGACTGTGTCTTTGAATTTGAAGACGATTTTTCTACAGGCCAGGCAATAACCAAAAGCAGTACGCCTATCAACAATATGATCAGGAAATTATCCTTTGATAGTTTCTTTGTCACTTTTTTCTTTATTTCTTCCTGAATCTTCCCCATATTACTCCCCATTTCAACTGAAAACAATTTCAATTCTAGAAGCATCTACTCCAATATAGTTTCCAAATAATTGCTTCAATTTATCTTTTTGAGCAGCCCTTTCTGTTTTCCTTTCTTCTCCTGTCCCAATTACAACAGCTTCAATCTGTATCCCTTTCTTGGTCTGCGCTTCCTTATCCTCCAGTGTTACAATCATTTTCTGCTCATCAGAAATTTCCACACCAACGACACTGTATCCGCTGTCACATTGATTTAATCTGCTCTTTAATTCTTCTTCAATGCTCTCATAAATCCCCATTCCATAGTCCTCTACCTCAAGTGCTTCTCCTTCTCTGCTCATTTCCTGCTTCAGCATCATGATCTGCCTGTTGATTTCCTTCTCACTCTCCTCATCCAGAAACAAATCAAAAACAGGTCCGGTAATCTTCAAAATCATGATGATACCTACCAGAATCCTCACATATTTCATATAAGAATTTTCAGGCGCAAAGAACATGACTGCCTGTGCTATAATCACAAAAATACATATTTCTTTTACTGCTGCGACCATGACTTCCCTCTAAGATGATAGCGTATAAGATATTACTGCAATCACAATGATAAACAGTGCCACTCCTGTAAAAACACAACGCAAAAGTAAAAAGCAGCCTATTCCTACACGGTCTGCACATGCGGCAATCCTCTTGTCACTTACAATCCCTGCAACTGCAGCACCCAGCTTCACCGTTCCCGTAACAATTAATATTTTCAGCACCGGCAGAGCGCAGGCTCCCAAAATCAAAATCAGCAATAGAACACCCATGCTGTTTCTAATCAGTACTGCTGATCCAAGCATCAGTTCCGTGACCCCCTCTGCCACACCTCCAAGCCCCGGAATTGCCGAAACAGCCTTTCGCATGGCAGAAATCTTAAGTCCTGATACTACCGGCAGAATAACAGCCTGTACAAGACTTAAGCCTGTCACTGCTCCCATGGCTACTTTCAGTGCAAGAACAATTCCCTTTTCAATAAATTCAAGCAAAAGTGCAAGCTTTTCTTCTGCCCATAATCCATTTAAAAGCGCCAGCATCACATAGCTGTAAATAAAGGGGATCAGCACTCTGACCAGACAATTTTCCACCAGATAAGCAATGATCAGCATAATCTGATAATAGTAAACCGCAGAAGCAGCCCCCTGTGCTGCCCCTACTGCCGTAAAATATGTAGGAATAAACAGCTTAACAAACAACACAATATTTTCCACTGTACTCACTGCAATTTCTGATGCGAATCCAAAGACTTTTGTTAATAATCCCATTAAAAGTAAATAAAGAAAATAAAACCCGGCATGCGCAATCTGCTGTCCCGAAAACAGATCTGAAAATCCAGTGAAAAGTGCTGAAAATACCCCCAAAACAAGGATATAAATAAATACCTGCTTCAGCCCTCCCAGTTCTCCTGAGAGTCGGCTTTTTATTTCTCCTGTCAGCGTTTTCAAAGCTTCAACAACCTCTCCCTGCATAATCATGGAAAGAAGCTCTCCCGTATCTATTCCTGCATCAGGAAAAATCTCATCCATCCCCTTATCAATCGCGCTCATATCACTGGAGGCAAGCCAGCTGTCCACATAAGAAAATTTCTTTTCTTCCCCCTCTTTTTCAGCTCCATATACATCAATTCCACTAAGGATACTACAGATTAGGATTCCCATAATGACTGTCGGAATCTTCCATATTGATTTCATCATTCTCACACTCCGCTTATCCGGCTATTGCATTGATATTCTCAATTACCGCTGTAAGGATTGGAAGCCCCATAAGTAGTACAGACAATTTCCCGAATATCTCTATCTGCCCTGCAATTGCGCTATATCCTGCATCCTTACAGACAGAAGCACAAAATTCACAAACATAAGTAATCCCTACTGCTTTGAACAAAAATCCAAGATATCCTCCACTGCTGCTCAAGTATTTTTCAAGTGCACCGATACGCATAAGCAATGCATATAATCCCTCCAGTGAAAAAGAAAAAATAATCATACATATCGCTGCGCCCAGATAAAAGCCGTATTCAGGTCTCCCCGCCTTGAACTGCAGGGCGATCATCACTCCTGCAACCCCCAGTAATCCTATTTTGATAATTTCCATATTCTCCTTCCATTTCTGCGCATTACATGTTTTTACAGGCTGAACAGTTCCTGAATCATAACAAATAAATCATAAATATATGGAAGAATCCATGTAAGCACTAAAATCAACCCTGCCAGACTAATCAAAAAAGCATGTTCTTCTCTTCCGCTGTGCTTTAATATCTGGCTTAAAATGGTAATTAAAATACCAACCGCCGCTATTTTAAAAATAAGGTTTATCTCCATATTTCCTCCACTTACTTAAGCTACAGAAGCAGAATAGAAATCAAAATTCCTGCTGCAGTTCCAAGGCTCATAATCATTTTCGTTTTGCTCTTTTGTTCTGCACTTAGGTCCTCAATATGACCATCAATCTCTCTGAGTAGTTCATCTAAAGCTCCGGCCTGTGCATTCCCCTCCATAAAGCCAAGACTGGATGGGAAATCCATGACCATATTTTTTTCCTCAGCTGTAAGTACTGTATTTTGCAGGGTCTGTTCCATCTGTTTCTTCCACACTACGGGAAAACTTTCGCCTTCCTCATATACGCTTTCATAAATCTCCCTGAAAGCATCTGCAAATGCAGAATCCCCCTTATGTGACAGTTTCCACAAGGTTTCAGGAATGGTAGCTTTCTGGTAGGCAATGTAATATTTCATATTTTCAAAGATGCTCCTTAACTGTTTTAATGTTTCTAAATGCTGTTTTACATCCTCACAAATTTTTTTTGCAAAGCCTACCGTCCCGGTTAATACCAGTAAACACCCGGCTAACCGCAGCATTGCTTTTGCTCCTTAGCCGAGAAAATTCTTTTTCGGTCCTGATTGAATATTTCACGGATTCGATAATTTCCATCTATCTTCTCCAAAAAAACATATCGTTCAAAAAGCAGGAAATCTTTTACATCTTCCATTTTGTCACCATGCATGGAAGCTACCACACTGCTCCCGCACTGCAATACTCTGTGCAATGCTTTCAAATCCTCTTCCCCTCCAATTTCATCTACTGCCACTACATCCGGCGCCATAGACCGCATCAGCATCATCATTCCCTGTGCCTTGGGACATCCGTCAAGCACATCTGTCCTCATTCCCACATTGTTTTGCGGTATTCCCATAAAACAGCCGGCAATTTCAGAACGTTCATCCACAACTCCCACCTGTCTTCCGCTTCCATAAGGATTTCCATCTGATGCCTGTCTGACAATATCCCTCAAAAGAGTGGTCTTTCCACAACCCGGAGGTGAAATTAAAAGAGTATTCAGCATACGGTTGTCCCTGTACAAATAAGCCATCAATTCTCCCGCTGCTCCGATTACCTGATGTGAAATTCTGATATTCAAAAACCGAATGTGTGTAATATTTCTTATACTTCCATTTTCACTTAAAACCACCTGTCCTGCCATTCCGATGCGATGACCGCCCGCCACAGTCAAAAACCCCTGTCTGATTTCATTTTCAAAAGCATAGACAGAATATCTGCAAATATTTTTGATAATCTCGTCCAATTCCCGTTCTGTAACATACCACAAATCCTGGCAGGGACCGCTCACCAGCCCTTTGGAAGACATAAATTTTTCCTCTCCTGCGATCTTAAGCCTTACCGGCTGCCCTATACCCAGTCTGATTTCCTGCAGCTTATCACTCTGCCAGAGTACCTGCTCCCAGCGATGTTTCATGGTATCCGGAAAAATTCTGATAACTTCATCTCTCTTTGTCATTTCATTCACCCCTTAACCCAATATATGATACTTTGTCCATATTATGACTGTGATCTTTAAATGTAACATACCAATAAAAGACTGCTCTTGCACGTATACTGTAATATTGCTACAATATATTCATTAGATAAAACTCATATCATGAATGAGAACACGGAGAAGGAAACAGAATGTCAACAGATTTCAAAAAATTATTTCTATTTATTGTTACATCACTTTTCACAATATGCCTTACAGGCTGTGCCAAGCCAATCCAAGAAGCGCATGTGGAAGCTCCATGCACCCCATCTCCATATGTGCAGGAAAAACTTCCTGAAATTACCCAAAAGGGAACTGTGGTTATTTTGGCAACCGGAGGAACCATTGCAGGAAGCGGTAATGCAGGAGAGGAAACCGGTTATATTTCAGGAGTATTATCAATTGAGGATCTAATTTCTGCCGTGCCACAAATAGAAGATTGTGCAAATATTGAAGCAATTCAGATATGCAATATCAACTCGGATGACATCACAAGCCAGATCTGGATTGAGCTTGCAAATACGATCAATGAACTTTCTGCCAATCCCAACATCGACGGATTTGTAATTACTCATGGAACTGATACCTTAGAGGAAACTGCTTATTTTTTGAATTTAACAGTCAAAACGGATAAACCTGTTGTTCTTACCGGATCTATGAGACCGGCAACCGCTCTCTCAGCCGATGGTGCAATGAACCTTTACCAGTCTGTTTGTGTTGCTGCTTCAGAAGCTTCAAGGGGGAAAGGCGTACTTGTTGTTTTTTCGGATATGATTTTTTCGGCGCGCTCGGTAGAGAAAGTAAGCACTTATCAGGTAACAGCTATCTCCGCAGACGAAACCGGATGTATCGGAATTGTTCGTAATCAGGAAGTTTATTATTATGAAACACCTGTCAAAAGACATACCACCGACTCTGAATTTTCCGTATCAGATCTGGAAAGCCTTCCTAAGGTGTCTATTGTATATTTTTCTGTAGATGCAGATCCCGGGCTGCTTACCTATGCAGCAGAACATTCTGAGGGCATTGTAATTGCAGGAGCAGGTGCAGGAGAATTCAGCCAGGAATTTATTGAAGTCATCAACCAGCTCAACATACCGGTTATCATAAGTTCAAGAACGAATACCGGACTTATTACGCAGGATTCTGTCTTATGCGAAAATACAGTTGCCGCCAATACACTTTCACCTTCAAAGGCAGCAGTTTTGCTGCGTCTTGCCCTTACAACAAACTGGGATCATGAAACCCTTCTGAGAATGTATTCGGAATACTAGGCAACTCTCTTTCCACTAAAAAAGGGACCTCCATATTTGGAAGTCCCTCTTCTCTAAAATACCATATTCAAATTCAGGTGTCTTATACCTGTGCAACATCCTTCATTGAAAAACTCATTCTACCCATCTTGTCCTTACCAAGACATACAACAGTGACCTTGTCACCAAGTGTAAGCACATCCTCTACGCGGTTAATTCTTTCCCTTGCAATTTTAGAAATGTGAACCATTCCTTCCTTGCCGGGTGCAAATTCCACAAACGCGCCAAATTCCTTAATGCTGACAACAACCCCCTGGAAAATCTGTCCCTCCTGATAATCGGTCACGATAGTCTTAATATATTCTACGGCCTTTTCCATCATAGCTGCATCAGTACCGCATACAGATACATTACCATCATCGGTAATATCAATCTTAACACCGGTACGTGCAATAATTTCATTAATGGTCTTGCCACGCTGTCCAACTACATCGCCAATCTTTTCAGGATCAATCTGAATAGAGATAATCTTAGGTGCGTAAGGTCCAACTTCAGGTCTGGGTTCAGAAATTGCTTTCTTCATGCAATTGTCCATGATGAAAAGTCTTGCTTCACGGCATCTTGCAATAGCACCTTCTACAATAGGTCTTGTAAGTCCATGAATCTTAATATCCATCTGGATTGCTGTAATACCTTCTGTTGTACCGGTTACCTTAAAGTCCATATCACCGAAGAAATCCTCCAACCCCTGAATATCGGTAAGGAGCACAAAATCATCATCGGTTTCTCCTGTAACAAGACCACAGGATATACCTGCAACCATCTTCTTAATCGGAACGCCGGCTGCCATCAGTGACATACAGGATGCACAGGTGGATGCCATGGAAGTGGAACCATTAGACTCAAAGGTCTCAGAAACAGTACGGATTGCATAGGGGAACTCCTCCTCAGAGGGCAGTACAGGAAGCAATGCTCTCTCTGCCAGTGCACCGTGACCGATTTCTCTTCTTCCGGGACCTCTGGAAGGCTTGGTCTCACCTACTGAGTAGGAAGGGAAATTATAATGATGCATATAACGCTTACTTACTTCATTCTCATCAAGACCATCTATCTTCTGCTGTTCAGATAAAGGAGCCAGCGTACACACGTTGCAGATCTGAGTCTGACCACGTGTAAACATTGCGGACCCGTGTACTCTGGGGATAATATCAACCTCTGCTGCAAGCGGACGAATCTGAGTAATCTCACGTCCATCAGGACGCTTATGATCTTTTAAAATCATCTTGCGGACTGTCTTCTTTTCATACTGATAAATTGCTTCGTCCAATACTGCAAGCCATTCCTCATTTTCGGCAAAAGCTTCCTCTAATTTTTCAGTGATATTCTTGATATTTTCTTCACGAACCTGCTTTTCATCTGTAAATACAGCTTCCTCCATCTCTGCAGGAGGTACAATTTCTTTTATTGCTGCAAACAGTTCCTCAGGAACCGCACAACTGGTATATTCATGTTTCTGCTTGCCAACCTCTGCCACGATCTGATCTATGAAAGCAATAATCGTCTGATTAACCTCATGTGCCTTGTAAATTGCCTCAATCATCTTCTCTTCCGGGATTTCATTGGCACCAGCCTCAATCATAATAACCTTTTCTCTGGTAGACGCTACTGTCAGATTAAGATCGCCGTTCTTCCACTGTTCCTGTGAAGGATTAACGATAAATTCTCCGTCAACCATTCCCATTTGCGTCATTGCACATGGACCATCAAAGGGAATGTCTGAAATACAGGTTGCAATAGCTGCCCCCAGCATAGCCACCAGCTCAGGACGGCACTCAGGGTCAACGCTCATAACCATATTGTTTAATGTCACATCATTCCTATAGTCCTTAGGGAACAAAGGACGCATAGGTCTGTCAATTACACGGCTTGTCAGAATTGCATTCTCAGAAGCCTTTCCCTCTCTCTTATTAAATCCTCCGGGAATTTTTCCTACTGCATAGAGCTTTTCTTCATATTCTACGCTTAAAGGGAAAAAATCAATTCCCTCTCTGGGCTTGTCTGATGCGGTTGCAGTAGATAATACAGTAGTATCACCATAATGCATGAATGCGCATCCGTTTGCCTGCTTGCCCACTCTGCCTATATCAACGCTGAGTGTATGACCTGCAAGTTCCATTGAAAACGTCTTGTACATATTCTCTCTCCTTTTCTTATCTTACCGGCCGCCCTGCAAGTGCAAAGCAGCTAAAATAGAAAGGCGGAGGTCCGAATACTTCGGTATGCTCCGCCTTAAAACTGCCGTTTTTACTTTCTAAGTCCCAGTTTTTCAATCAAAGCACGATATCTTTCAATATCTTTTCCCTTAAGATAATTAAGAAGACCACGTCTCTGACCAACCATCTTGAACATACCTCTTCTGGAATGATTATCCTTGGGATGCTCTTTCAAGTGCTCTGTAAGCTCCTGAATTCTTGCTGATAACACTGCAATCTGTACCTCAGGTGAACCTGTGTCGCCTTCACATCTTGCATACTCTTTCATGATTGCTGCTTTCTTTTCCTTAGAAATCATTATTATTTCCTCCTTGTTTTTCAATCGCCTGATGCTAAGAACCGGTCGGAGTGTCCAAAGTTCTGAGCAACGGCTAAATCTCATACTGCATAAGAATACCACAAATTTTCCGGCATGTAAAGATTTTTTTCGATTAGTCCTGCAGAATTCTTACCATTTTGTAAGGTGTTCTGTAATTATAGTTAGAAATCTTGATACCTGTTTTAGGGCTGCTGGCATGAATAACCTGTCCATTGCCGATATAAATAGCAACATGATTGATCCTTCCACCCTTGGCATAGAACACCAAGTCTCCCGGTTTTAACTCTGACGCACTGATCTTTGTCCCATAATTTGCCTGTGAAACAGAGGAATGCGGCAGAGAAACTCCATACTTTGCAAACACACTGAGCACGAAACCGGAGCAGTCTGCCCCTTTCGTTAAACTTGTACCACCCCACACATAGGGATTTCCAAGAAACTGCTTGGCATACTGACACAAATCTACACGGACATCAGAAACACCCTGTCCATAGAGAAGCTCTGTCATGGTAATCGCTGTTTCCAGATCCGATTTGATTTCTATATAGTCGGCAGAAACATACACTTCCTCATCGTCCAGAAATACCTTAACCCAGCCATCTTCCTGTATTTCCACTATTTCCAGACTTTCTCCCTCAGCCACCTGCGTAACCACCTCAGCATCCGTATTGGGAAGCTCTCTGATATTCAGGCCATCCGTTGTTGCAACAGCCATGGCAGTTGCAAGTTCTTCCCCCTTTTTCTTAGCTTCGAAGCCGGTAAGAAGATATTCTTCTTTCACATATCCTTCCACTTTCCCTGATTGAATATATGCCCATCCGTTTTCGCTCTTTACAATTTCACATGCCGCATGTTTGGGAAGCTTTCCAACCAGCTTTCCCGACTCATTCGGCTCCTGTCTGATGTTCAGGTTATTCTCCTCCACATTGCAGATGCCAAGATGGGTGTATCCCCAAAGTGATCCTTTTGCCTTTTCGGCAATCTCCATATAATCAGTCGCAGTCAGCTCGGAATAAAATAAATCCCCAACTCCTGCCGTCAGAATCGGTGTAGTTTCTTTATCATTGCCAAATTTCTCTGTATCCTTCGGCGCAGCTGCATTTCCCTCTATGGGACTGCCTAATGTCAAAATAGCTGTGAGCAGATACGCTGCGCAAATCATTTGTCTCTTCAAGCGGAACCTCCAAAATGTTACAAATTTGTTACAATAAATAACGAAGTTATTATAACAAGCATTTTGTTTACTGTCAAACTTCAGTCTGCCTTTTTGCCTGGAAAGTTCTCCCAATGCATTTCTCTCATTTCATTCTTCCTATTTTTATGAAATTGTCTGCCTTCCGAAATATCCTTTTCCATCTGTTTTTTCAATTCAGACACATTCTCAAACTTTTGTTCCGGTCGTTTAAATTGCAACAATTCTGTCACAATTTCCTTCCCATACATATCTCTGTCAAAATCATAAAGATAAGTTTCCACACTGACCACATCCGATTCATTTACTGTCGGCTTCCTGCCAATATTAGTAATTCCCGGATAAGTGCCTCCTTCAAAACGCACATTTGAGTAATATACACCCCATGGTGGCAAAAGCTTTTCAGAATCAGGATAAAGGTTCAGTGTTGGCATCCCCATCCTTCTGCCAAGACGATTACCTTCCTCCACTTTTCCCTCAAAACTGTAGTATCTTCCCAAAAGACGCGCAGTAATTTCCATATTTCCTTTTTCCACTTCTTCTCTCACATATGTGGAACTGATTTCCCGATTCTCCAAATAAATCTTATCTATAATCTGCACCTGATAATCATACTCCTGCGCCAACTGCATCAGAAGCTCTTTATCTCCCAGACCTTTATATCCGAAGGACAAATCCACACCGGCTGCAATATATCCTGCCCGCATCTGCCGCACAAGAATTTCCCGCACGAAGGTTTCTGCTGACATGGCTGCCGTCTCTCTATTTAAAGGGAATTCTACTAACACATCTATTCCCATCTCCTGAAACAGTTTCCTCTTTTCATATCGGGTTGTAAGCTCTGCTCCTGTGCTCTGTCCGAAAAAGACGGATGCCGACGGATGAAAGGTAAAAACCACAGCCTGCATTCCCTTTTTTTTCTGTTCCAAAATATGCGAAAGCAGTTCTTCATGCCCCCTGTGAATCCCATCAAATTTTCCGATTGCAATGGCAGATTTCTGTTCCAGCAAAAAATCTGTTGTATCATGAATAATCTTCATCATCTCTGCTTTTTCAATCCTTACTCTCCTGCTGTGGCAGGAACATTTTTACCGGACAGAACATCCTTCGCTCCTTCCGATATTCATATACCCCATAAAAAATATGCTGGCTTCCATAAACACGGTACTGACTTCCATCTGCTATTTTTTCAGGCAGGCTTCTGCCTTCACACGGCTCGAGTTCTGTCCACGCCAGCTGATTACCATTTTTCAGAGCTTTCATGGCATGTTCCTTTACCGTCAAAGCCGGAAGTTTCTCAAACATCTGATCTACCGGAACAACAGCCTCAAAAAGCCGTCCCTGATCAGCGTACTGTTGCAGCTGTTCCAAGGTATATGCCTGTTCAACTCTAAATTCACCCACTCTGGTTCTTTCCAGATGTGCCATCACGCCGCCACATCCCAGCTTCTGCCCGATATCATGACATAGAGTGCGGATATAAGTCCCTTTAGAACATTCTACCCTGATTGTATATTCAGGATGCGCTTCCTCTAAAATCTCCAAGGCATAAATGGTAATGGGTCGGGCTTCCCTCTCCACTTCCCTGCCCTGTCTTGCAAGCTCATAGAGTTTTTGTCCATTGACCTTAAGTGCGGAATACATCGGAGGAATCTGCATAGAATTCCCCACAAAAGCAGAAATGACCTTCCTTACTTCTTCCGGGGATACCTCCACCTTGTTTTCCTGAAGCACTGTTCCCGAAATATCCTGCGTATCTGTCACTATCCCAAGCCTGAGTCTTGCTACATATTCCTTGGTTCTGTCAGTCAGCATGTCACAAAGTTTTGTGCCATTTCCAAGGCATACAGGAAGAACCCCCACCGCATCCGGGTCAAGGGTTCCTGTGTGTCCGATTTTTTTCTGTTTACAAATACCTCTCAGCTTTGCCACCACATCGTGGGAGGTAAAGCCCGCTTCTTTATATACATTGATAATTCCGTGGTACATTATTTTTCCTTCAACTGTTTATCACTATTTATGTCCCATTTATCATGACAACTGCTTTACGATCTGATCTGATAAATTATTGACTATATCATGAAATGTTCCCTGCATCGTAACACCTGCCGCTCTCATATGACCGCCGCCGCCGAAAAAGGCTGCCACCTTCGCCACATCCACCTTCCCATTGGAGCGAAGACTTACCTTATAGGTAAGCGTATCCGTCTGATACATGAAAATGGCACATTCGACGCCTTTCGTGTTTCTCAGCTGGCTGACAATTCCTTCAAGGTCATGCGGCTCAACCTGATAAAAGTTCATGGTCTTTTTGTCAACCATGCTGACAATGCACTTACCGTCCATAAATACAATACTTTCCAGAAGCGCTCTCCCTAAAATCTGATTTTGAACATAAGTTTTTTCATAAAATGTCTCGTCAATCAGCTTTGGAAAATCAAATCCATAAGAAATCAGTTCAGCAGCCACATTTAATGTAGACGGTGCGGTATTGGAATACTGAAATACGCCGGTATCATGAATGATTCCTATGTAAAGAGCTTTCGCAATTTCTTCATCTATCTGCGTTTTATCTTCCATAACCTGATATACCAGTTCACTGGCAGAACTTGCACCCGAGACAATGTAGTTCACATCCCCACAGCCGCTGTTACTGACATGATGATCAATGTTGATGGTCTTCTTGGCTCCATCAAAATATTTCTCCGCTTCTCCTGTCCTGTCCTTGGCTGAATCCACAACAATAAACACATCAAAAGCAGTAATCTCTGATGTAAAATCCGTATTTATTTCATCTACACCCTTAATACAGTTAAATATCTCTGCCGGTTTTTCCAGCATAATCTGTACCTTCGCCGTTGGACATGCCTTTTTCAGATACAGGTAAAGCCCCATGGCAGACCCGATGCAGTCTCCATCGGGTCTGATATGACCACTAATGCCGATAGTTCCGGCACCTTTTACTTCCTCTAAAATATTCATAACCCTTACACTTCACTTTCTACTGTTCCTGACCGTGATTTACCTCATCAATCAACTTAGACATCTTTACCCCATAGGCAATGGACTGATCCACAATAAACCGAATTTCCGGTGTATTGCGTAAGTTGACACTTCGCGCCAGTTCCTTGCGGATATACCCTTCTGCACTTTTTAATCCTTCAATGGTATCCTTTTGAACTGTCTCATCTCCATATACGCTGATCCATGCCTTGCAGGTCTTTAAGTCCGGAGCAACCTCTACAGAAACCACTGAGGTCAGGGGGCTGATTCTGGGATCCTTCAAATCCCCTCTTATAATTTCAGCCAATGCACGCTGCACTTCCCCGTTAATCCGGGTATTTTTCATACTGTTCTTTCTCACCTGGGAACCTCCACCATAATATAAGCCTCTACAATATCAAGCTCCTGCATCTGGTCGAAGCCATCAAATACAAGACCACACTCAAAGCCAGCCTTAACCTCTTTCACATCATCCTTGAAACGCTTCAGGGAAGCAAGCACTCCCTCGTAAATCTGCTCTCCCTCTCTGGTAATGCGAACCTTGCAGTCTCTCTGGAATACACCATCAAGCACATAGGAACCTGCGATATTACCAACTGCGGAAGCCTTGAAGATCTGGCGCACTTCGGCATGACCAATTACTTTTTCTTCAAATACAGGATCCAGCATACCCTTCATGGCTGCTTCAATATCCTCGATTGCCTGATAAATAACTCTGTAAAGTCTGATGTCAACCCCTTCCCTTTCGGCAATGGTCTTTGCCATCGCATCAGGGCGGACATTAAATCCTATAATAATTGCTGCTGAAGCAGAGGCAAGAGATACATCTGACTCGTTGATTGCTCCTACGCCGCCATGAATACACTTAACAACTACTTCCTCGTTGGAAAGCTTCATAAGACTCTGCTTAACAGCTTCAACACTTCCCTGCACATCCGCTTTTACAATGATGTTCAATTCTTTCAAATTACCTGCCTGAATCTTGGTAAAGAGATCATCCAGCGACATCTTTGCCTTGGTCTCCTCCAGCATCTTCTCCTTGTTCTGTGCCAGATAGGTTTCTGCGTAAGACTTTGCAGTCTTATCGTTCTCATGTGCAATAAACACTTCACCCGCACTGGGAACATCAGAAAGGCCTAAAATTTCTACCGGTGTAGAAGGCAGTGCTTCCTTTACTCTTCTGCCCTTATCATCAATCATGGCTCTTACTTTACCGTGACTCGCACCTGCAGAAATAAAGTCTCCTACATGCAGCGTACCCTTCTGCACCAGAACAGTCGCTACCGGGCCACGTCCTTTATCAAGCTCTGCCTCAATAACAAGACCTCTTGCACGCCTGTTAGGATTTGCCTTTAATTCAAGAATTTCTGCTGTAAGCAGGATGGTTTCAAGCAGATTTTCAATTCCCTCACCTGATTTGGCAGAAACAGGAACGAATTCTGTGGTTCCGCCCCAATCTACAGGGATCAGCTCATATTCTGTCATTTCCTGTTTTACTCTGTCAATGTTAGCACCCGGCTTATCAATTTTGTTTACTGCAACAATAATTTCAATTCCGGCTGCTTTGGCGTGGTTGATTGCCTCTACCGTCTGGGGCATAACACCGTCATCTGCTGCTACAACAAGAATTGCAATATCCGTGGAATTCGCACCACGCATACGCATGGCAGTAAATGCTTCATGTCCCGGTGTATCCAGGAAGGTAATAGACTGACCATTTATATTTACAGTATATGCACCTATATGCTGTGTAATACCACCTGCTTCTTTGTCCGTTACATTGGTTTTACGAATCGCATCCAAAAGGGAAGTTTTACCATGATCGACATGCCCCATTACACAGATAACCGGAGGACGGTTTTCCAGCTTTTCTTCCGCCTCATCCTCTTCCTTCAGGAGTTCCTCGATCACATCCACCTTAACTTCTTTTTCACAGATAATTTCATAATCAATCGCAATATTTTCCGCATCTTCAAAAGAAATTTCTGAGTTTACGGTTACAATCTGCCCCTGCATGAACAGCTTCTTAATAATCACGGAAGGCTGCAGTTTCATCTTATCCGCCAATTCCTTGATTGTAAGAGAATCCGGAATAGTAATAACCTTAATCTGCTCCTCTACCGTTTCCTCGGCCTTCTTTTCAGGCTTGATGAATCTACCTGCTTTATTTTTGTTCTTCAGTACTGCTTCATCATCCTCGTACATAAAGTCTTTCTTAGACTTCTTATCTCTTTCCTGACCCATTCGGCGCTTTTCTTCATCTCTGCGCTTCTCATCCTTAACCGGGGCATCCGCAACGAAACTCTTACCCGGCTTTTCGGTCCGCTTAAATCGATTATCCTGTCCCTGAGAGCCTCTCTCAGCGCGGTTATTATTGTTACCAAATCTGTTATTATTCCGATCAGAGCCATTATCCCTGAAATCATTCCTGCCACCCTGATTACCTGAACGATTAGCGCCTTCAGGTCTGCGAGCGTCATTTCTCCCATTCCTTTCGCCCTGATTGTTTCCACCATTTCCCTGAGTTCTCTCATTTCTCTGATACCTTTCATCTCTCGGGTTTGACTTAGGTGCACCGTTTTCCCTTGCAGCCGGAGCGGGTTTTACATTTTCAGCAGTATTTTTCTGTGCTCCCTGTACCGGCTGAGAATTTTGAGTATTCTGGGCATTTTGTGCCATCTGTGCATTTTTAGCCGCAATGCGC
This sequence comes from Bacillota bacterium, assembly GCA_029226935.1. GTDB lineage: Bacteria > Bacillota > Clostridia > Lachnospirales > Lachnospiraceae > Suilimivivens. Next base: position 42,652 of record JAQXYZ010000115.1, read on the forward strand.
TCATTTTCCATTTTTCTTGCATTCTGCTTAAAATCCACCTGAGTGGTCTCCGGCATAGAAGGCGCCGTCAACGGACGAATAATCTTGTGAGGTGCCTCCTGCTGGTGTTTGCCCTGATTAGGACGGCTGTTTCCTGCCGGTCTGTTTCCCTGTGCCGGTCTGCGTTCACCCTGAGGGCGCTGTCCCGGAATGTTGCTGTTATGAGGATTGCTGACAAAAATAATCTTCTTTTTCTTTTTGGGTACATCGCCTGTATTCTGAGCAGACTTCATCTCTTTTGTTTCTCCACCCTGAACCTCATTTTCTGCTTCCTTTGCAGATTTTTCTTCTGTTTTCGGTTCAGCCTTGGTGGAAAGCTTTTCCTCCGGTTTTTCTTCTGCCTTTGGCAGCTCCTTACCGAATGCTTTTCTAACCATCTCTGCCGCATCCTCCTCCAGAGAGCTTTGGGCAGCTTTTACTTCAATTCCTTTATCCTGCAAAAAAGCAATAATTTCTTTGCTTTGCTTTTCTACTTCTTTTGCTATTTCATGCACTTTAATTTTGGCCATTCCATTACCTCCGTCTTAATTCCTATGATTCTTCCAAATGTTTTATTATACTTGCTGCCATTCCCTGATCTGTCACTGCAACCGACGCCCGCATTTCCTTCCCAATCGCTTTTCCAAGAGCTTCCTTGGTCGTGTAAAAAAAGATTGGTATTTGATAAAAGTCACACATGTTGGTAAACATTTTCTTGGTATTATCAGAAGCATCGTTTCCTACTATTACCAGTGATGCTCTGCCTTCTTTGACTGCCTTTTCCGTAGAGAATTCACCGCTTACCAGATTTCTTCCTCTAGCCGCCAGTCCCAAAAGGGATAAAATTCTGTCATTCATTAAGGGCATCAAACTCCTTTTCCAGATTGTCATAAACTTCATTTGGAATACTCATTTTAAAAGACCGTTCTAATCCTTTATTTTTTCGTGCTTTTGTAAGGCATTCCTTTTCCTTGCAAAGATAAGCACCTCTTCCATTCTTTTTGCCGGTTACATCCAATACAATTTCATCCTCCGGTGTTTTCAGGACACGCATCATTTCTTTCTTGCTTTTCATTTCGCCGCATCCTACGCACTGTCTCATGGGGATTTTTTTTGCCATCAAAATTCCCCCTTATTCCTCTGTATTGGGAGCTGCTTCGTCACTGCCGTCTTCCACGTATTCATCGCCAGCAGCTTCTTCATATTCTTCCTCATACTCATCGTATTCATCATACTCATCCATGTAATCTTCGTAGCGGAAGCCGGGAGCATCCTTTGCCTGTGTCTCACTCTTAATATCAATCTTGTAACCTGTAAGTCTTGCTGCCAGTCTTGCGTTCTGTCCTTCCTTACCGATTGCAAGTGAAAGCTGATAATCAGGAACAACTACTTTCGCTGTCTTTTCATCCGGGTCTGCAAACACTGCAACAATCTTTGCAGGCGATAATGCATTCTGGATTAAATTACCGGGGTTCTCATCCCAATTGATAATATCAATCTTTTCACCTCGAAGTTCTTCCACAATGGAATTGACTCTCGCGCCATTTAATCCCACACATGCACCAACAGCATCCACATTCGGATTATTGGATCTGACTGCCATTTTGGTTCTGCTTCCTGCTTCTCTGGCAATACTCATAATTTCTACAGTGCCATCCTTAATTTCAGTAACTTCTGCTTCAAACAGGCGTTTTACCAGTTCCGGATGAGTACGGCTCACTAAAATTCTGGGTCCCTTAGGTGTATTCTTCACTTCCAGGATATACACTTTGATTCGTTCCGTAGGTTTAAAGTGCTCTCCCTTTACCTGTTCACTTTCATTCAGAATTCCATCTGCCTTTCCAAGATTAATACTGATATTCCTGCCGATATATCGCTGGACAATACCAGTCACGATATCCTTTTCTTTCTCAAAATACTGGTTATAAATAACACTTCTTTCTTCTTCACGAATCTTCTGTAAGATTACATTTTTTGCATTCTGAGTGGCAATACGTCCAAACTCTTTCGATTTGATTTCCACATGGATGGTGTCACCTACTGCTGCATCAGATTTGATCTTTTGTGCATCCTCGAGTGAAATCTGCAGACAGTCATCCTCAACCTCTTCTACCACTTCCTTTTCCGCATAACAAAGGAAATCACAGGTATCTCTGTCAATTTCAACCTTGATATTATCAGATTTGCCAAAATGGTTTTTGCAGGCTGTGAGCAATGAGTTTTCAATGGCTTCGAATAATGTCTCCTTGCTGATTTCCTTCTCCTTCTCCAAAATATCCAGTGCTTCCATTAATTCTTTGTTCATTTTCCCTTATCCCTTTCTGCCCGTATTTCCGGACTAAAAATCCAATGTCAGTTTAATTGTTGCAATCTCTTTTCTGTCAAATCTTATCTCTTCTGTCTCCTTTTCAGAAACAGTTTCTACCGTAACAGTACCCTCATCAAATGCCTTTAATATTCCCGTGAAATCTTTGCTTCCGTTTATAGGCTTGTAGGTTTTTATATCTACCTCCTGCCCCAGACTTTTCTTAAGATGCTTATCCTTTTTCAGCTGACGTCCAAGCCCCGGAGAACTAACCTCCAGAATATAAGCGTCCTCAATAAAATCCGTTCTGTCAAGTTCATCAGACAATGCCCTGCTGACTGCCTCACAGTCATCAATGCTAACTCCCTCTGCCTTGTCGATGTAACATCGAAGATACCAGTCACTGCCCTCCTTCACATACTCAATGTCATAAATTTCCACATGATTGGCACCTGCAATCGGTTTTAAAAGTTCTTCCGTTCTCGCTTCATAATTTTCTTTTTTTGACATCCATTCACCTCTGAAAAATCGCTGACTGTTCTCTACAATCACAACGCTTTCTTTTCCTTAAAAAAGAGTGGACCGACAAGTCCACTCTAGATTAGTAATTATCTTTAATTCTCCTGTATTGTAGCACCCTGCTTATCAAATTGCAAGAGACTTTCCCCATTTTTTTGCATTTCTTCTTTATGAAGCAGATATATCAATATCACTGCCAGCACAATAAAACCAATTCCTCCAATCAGCCCAACAGGTGATGGTCCCAGGAAAACATTATACGGGTTTTCAAGAGAAGTAAAATAAATTCCCACTCCGGAAAGTCCATTTAACACTGCATGACCGATTACTGCCGGAAAACAGCTACCTGTTTTAATAGTTACATAAGATAATATAACTCCAATCACAGTACAAAAAATACACATGGCAAGAATTCCTGTAACCGGATACCCCTGATAGCCAATTCCATAATTATGTCCCATAGCTGTAAGCGGTGCATGCCAAAGCCCCCAGATAATGCCGTTAATTAGCAACGTAGGTATAATTTTAAAACGCTTCATCATTTTAGGGAGAAGATAGCCTCTCCATCCCCACTCCTCTCCGAAGCAGTTAATAAAATTAAGTAGCGGCGACAGAAAAATCCCAATCAAAATCTGCACTGCCATCATCTGCCTCATCTGCTCTGCAGAAGTGTCCATTTCAATTCCCTGTGCCTGTGCCTGTGCTTCAAAAAGTACCGCTGCATACCCCATATTTCCGTCAAACTGGCTCGGGAAAATCAGGAAATACAATACAGCACCCACAAAAATCAGTCCGGCAACCCCAAACCATGCAATTGCATAATACTTCAAATTTCCCTTCAGTTTTAACGAAAGCATGGCATCACTTGCAATCAGTTTCTCACCGGTAAGCAATCGGGTAATCAGCGTACTGACAGCCGGCAGAAACATCACTGCTGCAACCAGTGCCTGTGCCAGATAAGCCTTGTTAATATCTGAACTTCCCACCATTGGCATGATGACAAATATTTCTATCCCATAAGTAAGCACAAATGTAATCAGTAAAAATATAAAAATCCGCCTGGTATTAAGCTTTTTCTCGGAAATATCCTCTGCTTGATTAAAGATATTCATACCTCTCCTCCTGTCTCCCTCTTCATATTTCT
>JAQXYZ010000116.1 GCA_029226935.1 Bacillota bacterium
ATCCAGATCTACAAAAATATGTCTGCCGTTACCGTAGAAGGAACAGAGATCACCGTACAGGCAGGTGCGCTGCTTTCATCGGTGGCAGCAGCAGCAAAAAATGCAGCTCTTACAGGCTTTGAGTTTGCAGGCGGGATCCCGGGAACTATGGGCGGTGCGGTTGTGATGAATGCAGGTGCCTATGGTGGCGAGATGAAGCAGGTCGTTGAGCTGGTAAAAGTGATGGATGGGGACGGAGAAATTCTTGAGCTTGATGGCGATGCGATGGAATTTGGTTATCGCACCAGTGCCATTAAGAACAGACCCTTTGTGGTACTGGAAGCGGTTTTGAATCTCCGGCATGGAGACAGAGAAGAAATTCTGGAAAGAATGGAGGATCTTGCAAGACAAAGAAAAGAAAAGCAGCCTCTTGAATATGCCAGTGCAGGGAGCACTTTTAAGAGACCTGAAGGGTACTTTGCAGGGAAGTTGATTATGGATGCAGGGCTTCGGGGTTATTCTATTGGCGGCGCAAGAGTATCTGAAAAGCACTGCGGATTTGTGGTCAATACAGGCAGAGCATCGGCAGCAGATATTGCGGAAGTGATTCGGGAAGTACAGGAAAAGGTAAAGGATAAATTTGAAGTTTCCCTGGAAACGGAAATAATTTTTCTGGGTGATTTCTAAGGAGGAGCAGCATGCGTTTTGTAGTTGTAACAGGCATGAGCGGCGGCGGAAAGAGTACAGCTCTTCGGATGCTGGAGGATGCCGGATTTTATTGTGTAGATAATCTGCCGGTTCTATTAATCGAAAAGTTTGTTGAACTGATAGCCACACCGGGAGGAGAAGTGACAAAGGTTGCACTTGGACTGGATGTGCGGGCGGATCAGGCATTTGAGGATATAGAAAAAATACTTGATAAGCTGAAAGAGAATGGTTATATATTTGAAATTCTTTTTATGGAAGCAAATGATCGTACTCTGCTGAAGAGATATAAAGAAACAAGGAGAATGCATCCTCTTTCCCAGGGTGGAAGAATAGAGGACGGCATTAACAGAGAAAGGGAAATCCTAAGTAATATCAGGGCAAAAGCTGATTATGTGATTGACAGTTCCAATTTACTTACCAGAGAGCTTAAGGAAGAAATCGACAGGATTTTTGTGCAGAATGAGGCTTACAACAGTCTGATGATTACGGTTCTGTCTTTTGGATTCAAGCATGGGATTCCTGCAGATGCAGATCTTGTGTTTGACGTAAGATTTCTTCCTAATCCCTATTATATTGAAGAGTTAAAGTATAAGACAGGGAATGATTCGGAGGTTCAGGACTATGTGATGAGTTTTCCGGAAGCACACATATTTATTGATAAACTCATAGATATGATAGGATTTCTGATTCCTAATTATGTGAAAGAAGGAAAATACCAGCTGGTAATTGCAATCGGATGTACCGGTGGAAAGCATAGAAGCGTAACGCTGGCAAACAGGCTGTATGAGCGTATGAAGAACAAAGGTGAGTATGGAATTAAGATTGTGCACCGGGATGTCGGACAAGGTTTACCGTAGTCATGGGATATAAGTTTCGATGCGGTATGGCAGGCAGACCGGACACGTGCAAGGAGTGTCAATATGTCATTTTCATCAGATGTAAAGGAAGAACTGGAGAAGGTAGTTCCGGTTTCCAGACATTGCCAGCTGGCTGAGCTGGCTGCTATCATACATTTGGGATGCAGCATTCACACAGGGGAAACAGAGCAGGAAAAAATCACGATACTTTCCGAAAATCCCATGGTTTCCAGAAAGTACTTTACATTGCTTCGTAAAACATTTATTATTAATGGTAATGTGGCAAAAATGCTACAGGCGGTTAAAATCTTAGACGAAGACGGAAAGATGCATGAGCTTTCGGAGGAGGTTAATTCCATCCTTATCAAAAACAGCTGCTGCAGACGCGCGTTTCTAAGAGGTGCTTTTTTATGTATCGGTTCTATGAGTGATCCTCACAAAGGCTATCATCTTGAATTTGTGTGTGAGTATGAGGCGCACGCATCACAAATACAACAGGTTATCGGCAGTTTTGAAATAGAAGCAAAAATTGTCAGGCGTAAGAAATATTATGTGGTCTATCTAAAAGAAGGTTCAGGAATCGTAGATCTGCTTAATGTAATGGGTGCACATTTATCTTTAATGTCGCTTGAGAATCTGAGAGTTGAAAAGGAAGTAAGAAATTCTATCAACAGACAGGTAAACTGTGAAGCAGCTAACATAACCAAAACAGTTAATGCCGCCAGTAAACAGATAGAGGATATCCGTCTTTTACAAAAGCATTACGGGCTGTCGAATCTGCCGGCTTCTTTGAAAGAAATGGCAGAAATCAGATTGGAGCATCCTGAGAGCTCCCTTCAGGAGTTAGGGGGATATCTTAACCCACCGGTCGGGAAATCCGGTGTAAATCATAGATTGAGAAAGATTAGTGAATTAGCTGAGAAGATCAGGGCTTAAAGGAGGAGAATTATTATGATGGAAAAGACTATGACGGTTCAGCTGACCGGAGGGCTTCAAGCGAGGCCGATTGCATTGCTGGTACAGGTCGCAAGTAAGCATGAAAGTTCTGTTTACATTGAATCTAATGGCAAAAAGGTCAATGCTAAAAGTATTATGGGAATGATGAGCCTGACATTGGACAATGGAGAATCCCTAAAGGTAATTGCTGACGGAAAGGATGAGGCAGCAGCAGTGCAGGACATTGAAAAATATTTAAGTGGAAACTAATGATGGATTGAACAAACAGGAAAGAAACAAGGGCAGAGCTTCGCTTTGCTCTTTTTTAAATAAGAGAACGGCACTTACGGAGGCTTCTTAGAATGGCAGCAGAAAAGAAAAAAATGCTTTTTATTTATAATCCAAGGGCAGGAAAAGAAAAGATCAGAAGTAATCTGCTTAATTTGATCGATATTTTTACAAAGGCAGGCTATGAGGTTACAGCATGTCCTACTCAGGCATCGGGGGATGGACTCAGGGCGGTCACAGAAAGGAAGCTTGGGTATTATGATATAATTGCATGCAGTGGCGGCGATGGCACTTTAGATGAGGTGGTAACCGGAATGATGCAATGCGAAAAGAGACTGCCCATTGGTTATGTGCCTGCCGGAACCACCAATGACTTTGCGGGAAGCCTTAGAATTCCTAAAAATATGGCTGAGGCTGCGAAGGTCATTGTGGAAGGAAAAAACTTTGGCTGTGATATTGGCGGTTTCAATGATGATATTTTTGTATATTGCGCCGCATTTGGGTTGTTTACAGAGGTCTCCTATGAAACAAGGCAGGACATGAAAAACGTTCTTGGACATATGGCATATATTCTGGAAGGAATGAAACGCCTTTCCAATATCAAATCTTATCCGATGAAGGTGGAGCTTGAAGACCGGATTCTGGAAGGTGATTTTATATTTGGCATGATAACAAATTCCCTTTCAGTGGGAGGATTTAAGAGAATTACCGGAAAATATGTGCAGCTGGATGATGGGGAATTTGAAGTTACATTGATTAAGAGACCGACTAATCCGGTGGAATTGAATATGATTATGGGAGCGCTTCTTAACAGGAACATCAATACCGACCTGATGCACTGTTTTAAGGCATCTTCCCTTAAGATTTGGGCAGAGGAGGAAATTGCCTGGACACTGGATGGAGAGTATGGAGGAAAGCACAAAGAGGTTTCAGTTCAGATACACAAGCAGGCGCTTCAGATTCGTGTCCCGGAAGATATGTAATTTTTTTTAATTATTATTCCCTTTTTATGAGGAATAGGTTATAATAAAAGGCGATGAGAATGTTATTAATTTAACGGAGGTAAATAAAATGTTAGTTTCAGCAACAGAAATGCTTCAAAAAGCAAAAGCAGGCCATTATGCAGTTGGTCAGTTCAACATTAACAACCTTGAATGGACCAAGGCCATCCTGTTAACAGCACAGGAAAATAACTCACCTGTAATCCTTGGTGTATCAGAAGGCGCAGGTAAATACATGGGTGGATATGATGTAGTAGTTGGCATGGTCAACGGACTGATCAAAGATCAGAATATCACAGTTCCCGTAGCACTTCACTTGGATCACGGCAGCTATGAACACTGCTACAAATGTATCGAAGCTGGTTTCTCTTCAGTAATGTTCGATGGTTCTCACTATCCTATCGATGAGAACGTTGCAAAGACCAAAGAGCTGGTTGCAGCAGCACATGCTAAGGGAATTTCCATCGAGGCAGAAGTTGGTTCTATCGGTGGTGAAGAAGACGGTGTTATCGGTATGGGTGAATGTGCAGATCCTAATGAATGTAAGGCAATCGCTGATTTAGGAATCGACTTCCTTGCAGCTGGTATCGGCAACATCCACGGAAAATATCCTGCAAACTGGAAGGGATTATCCTTCGAAACTCTGGATGCAATCCAGCAGCTGACAGGGGACATGCCTTTAGTTCTTCACGGTGGTACAGGCATCCCTACAGATATGATTCAGAAGGCAATTTCTTTAGGTGTTGCTAAGATCAATGTTAACACAGAATGCCAGTTATCCTTTGCAGCAGCTACACGTAAGTACATTGAAGCTGGCAAGGATCAGGAAGGCAAGGGATTTGACCCTCGTAAGCTTCTTGCTCCCGGTTTCGAAGCAATCAAAGCTACTGTTAAAGAAAAGATGGAAATCTTCGGTTCCATTAACAAGGCTTAAGAAATAATATCAGACCTAATATAAAAGGCTGTCCGGTTTTGATCGGACAGCCTTTTCATATGTGCTTTACAGAAAATTCTAAGCTTCTTCAGCAATTGCCTTTTCCTGCATTTCCTGAATAGCAGGATCGAAGGACAACATTGGCTTGGCATTTACATCAGTTTTAGTAACCTTGCGGGCAAGGTAATTCTTTGTAATTGCAAATACGGTACCGGACAGACACAGAACACCAATCAAGTTGGGGATTGCCATTAAAGCGTTTAAGGTATCTGCAATCGCCCATGCAAGGTCGAAGCTCATGGTAGCACCGAAGACAATGCAGACAACGAATATAACCTTGTAGACAATCGTTGCTTTGGTTCCAAACAGATATTCACAGGACTTAGTGCCATAGAAGGACCATCCAAGAACAGTGGTAAATGCAAACAGACAAATTGCAATGGCTACAAATCCGCCTGCAAGAGAGCCAAGACCCTGTGACAAGGCTTCACTTACTAAGGATGCACCGGTTGCAGCGGTAAGCATTTCTCCTGTTTCCAAATTTACCAGACCGGAACTTAATACTGTAAAAGCAGTCAAGGTACAAACGATAATTGTATCAAAGAACACTTCAAAAATACCCCACATACCCTGAACAATGGGTTCCTTTACATTGGAAGCAGAGTGTACCATAACGGAAGAACCAAGACCGGCTTCGTTTGAAAATACACCTCTCTTAAAGCCCATGGTCATTGCCTGCTTAATCATGATACCCACGGTAGCACCTGCAATGGGGCGCAGACCGAAAGCATTGGTAAAGATGGCGCTAAATACAGCAGGAATAGAAGAAATATTTAAAATAAGTACGATAATGGTTCCCACAATATAAGCGCACGCCATGAAGGGAACGATTTTTTCGGCAACATTTCCGATTGCTTTGATTCCTCCTAAAATAACAAGAGCAGCAACTACAGCAATTATAATACCTGTAGCAAGAGGAGGAATACTGAAGTTATCCTGAAGAGAACTTGCAATTTCATGTACCTGTGTCATGTTTCCAATACCAAAGGAAGCAAATACACAGAAGAGAGCAAACAGGATTGCCAGGGGTTTTGCAAGAATACCTATAACCTTTTTACCCTTAAGTCCATCCTGCAGATAATACATGGCACCGCCGGACCATTCATCCTTGGAATTCTTGCGGCGATAGTATATACCAAGTACATTTTCTGAATAATTTGTCATCATTCCAAACAGAGCGGAAACCCACATCCAGAACACGGCACCTGCACCACCGGTAATGATTGCGCCTGCAACACCTGCAATGTTACCGACACCGATAGTCGCTGCAAGGGCAGTGGAAAGCGCCTGAAACTGGGAAATGGATGATTCCTCTTTGCCAGTGTGGGCAGTTACATGTTTTTTCTTAAAGATAGCAAGAAAGGTTTCATTCATCCAATGTTTGATGTGAGTAATCTGGAAGAATTTCATTCCGACTGTTAAGTAGATGCCTGTGCCAATAATCAGAATTAGCATAGGTATGCCCCATACAACACTGTTTATGGCAGAATTCACGTCAGCAATTGTGTTCATTACATTTTCCATAAAAGTTCTCCTTTGTCATAAGTTAGATAGTTGAAAAATAAAAAAGAGGATTTACCTACAATAGTAAATCCTCATTGATTCTGTATACAACTATACAGGAAAAAAAATGAAAATACAAGAAAAAAATAAAAAAATATCCTAAAAAGGGAGGATGCCAAGTAAACCTGGTTTACTTGGCATTTATTATGAAAAAGTTATTAATAAATCAATTACTTTGAATTAAACATCCTTTAAATGTATTTCTGTATCTTATGATGTTAGTATAAAATACAGAAATGTCTAAAGAATGTAATACCAATTAAGTTTTTTTAAATTAAATGTGAACAAAATATGAACAGGAATTAGAGCTTTTCCGGTTCAGGATAGTCTACTCCAAAGGTTTCCACGGTTACAGACTTCATTTTCTGCTCATCTAAAGGACGGTCATAATAGTCGGTTGGCGTTTCGGCAATTTTGTTGACTGTATCCATTCCTTCAATTACTTTTCCGAAGGCTGCATAGGAGCCGTCTAAGTGAGGCGAGGTCTTATGCATAATAAAGAACTGGGAACCGGCTGAATCGGGAGCCATACTTCTTGCCATGGAAAGAACTCCTTCAGTGTGTTTTAAATTGTTCTCAACGCCATTTGCGGAAAATTCGCCTTTAATGCTGTATCCGGGCCCGCCGCAGCCTGTTCCTTCAGGATCCCCTCCCTGGATCATGAAGCCGCTGATTACGCGGTGGAAGATCAGTCCATCATAAAAATTCTGGTTTATCAGGCTGATAAAGTTGTTTACAGAAATGGGGGCAATATCAGGATAAAGCTCTGCCTTGATAATATCTCCATTTTCCATGGTAAATGTTACAATAGGATTTTGAGCCATAGTCATAACTTCCTTTCTTTTCATTTATATTCTGTCGTATTATAATAGCTATGGTAATTATTTTATATGAAGTGAAAGGACTTGACAATGCTAAAATGCATCCTCTTTCTCCTGACTGAATATTATTATAAGATTGTAAAAGAGCATATAGAAGAAATTCGGGATAAGGTATATGTACATCAGGTAGACGTTTTGCTGGACGGATGCAGGATAGAAGGGATGACCGACCGGAAAAATATCAATGCGGAAGAAACGCTGGTAATTACTGATGACCCCCAAACGGCGGAACAGCTTCTGAATGATGGGAAATATGTGCTTATTCTATATCATGAAAAAAATAAGAATCAGAATTTCCCATCTGCCAGATATGCCATAGAAGATCTTTTTTCCTTAGAGTATCCGTCTTATGAACAGGTATTTAAAAGGCTCGCAGGTCTGCCGCTGGATATTCTTGAAACAAAGCGGCTTCGTGTAAGGGAGAGTACCTTAGAGGATGTGGATGAGTTTTATCGTATCTATTGTAATCCTGCAATTACTTATTATATGGAAGATCTGTTTCAGGATAAGGAAGCGGAGCTTGCATATATGAAATCCTATATTGATCAGATTTACGGTTTCTATGGATATGGGCTCTGGACAGTGCTTGCGAAAGAAACAGGGCAGGTAATTGGACGGGCAGGCTTAAGTGTAAGGGAAGGCTATGAGCTGCCTGAGCTTGGCTATGTGATTGATGTACACTACCAAAAGCAGGGATATGCCTATGAAGTCTGCGAAGCAATCTTGCAGTATGCAAGGGAGGAATTGGAATTTGACAAGGTGCAGGCATTGATTGATGAAAGAAATGTGGCTTCACTGCGCCTGATAGAAAAGCTGGGATTTGTTTTTGAAAGAAATGTGACAGAGAGAGGATTGACATATTGTCTTTATACGAAAATATTGTGAAAGCCTATCCCTTTAAGATTGCATTGCGAAAAAAATCTCTAAAAAAATTTTAAAATAGTGCTTGCATTTTTGATCATTATGATGTAAGGTATTGAAATATAAAAGAAATAAATTTCCGCAAGTGAATATGAATGTTAAAACGAAGGCGTTTAGACAGGGAGTCTAACGCTTTTTTTGTGTTTCAAAATCGATCCCGTGAAACACAAGGCAATGGATTGAGCAGGTGGAATGACAGTCAGACGGCAGTTATGCTCATCATTGGTCATCAGTTCACCGGAAATAAGGAGGAAAAATTATGAGTGAAGTATTGAATGTTGAAGAACTTTTTGCCAGCAAAGTATTTACCCGAGCTACGATGAAAGAACGTCTGCCCAAGAATGTTTACAAGGAAGTCATCAAAGTGATGGAACAGGGCGGTGAGTTGTCACTGGCAACTGCAGATGTTGTTGCAAAAGCAATGAAGGACTGGGCAGTTGAAAATGGTGCGACCCATTACACTCACTGGTTCCAGCCTTTGACTGGTATCACAGCAGAGAAACATGACTCCTTCGTTTCCCATCCTGATGAGAACGGAAAAATGATTATGGAATTTTCCGGAAAAGAATTAATTAAAGGTGAGCCGGATGCTTCTTCCTTCCCTTCAGGCGGTCTGCGAGCAACCTTCGAAGCAAGAGGTTATACCGCATGGGATATTACATCCCCTGCTTTCCTTAAAGAAGATGCAACAGGTGTAATCCTCTGTGTTCCTACTGCATTCTGCTCCTACAAAGGTGAAGCACTTGACAAGAAGACACCTCTTCTTAGATCTATGGAAGCAGTTAGTGAACAGGCAGTCCGTATCGTTCGTTTGTTTGGCAATACAGAAGCAACCAAGGTGGTTGCCAGCGTTGGTCCCGAACAGGAATATTTCCTGGTAGATAGAGAAAAGTATTTAAAGAGACCTGACCTTATCTTTGCAGGACGTACCTTATTTGGTGCACCCGCTCCCAAAGGGCAGGAAATGGAAGATCATTATTTTGGAACCATTCGTGAACGAATCGGTGCTTATATGAAAGACTTGAATATTGAATTGTGGAAGCTTGGTGTTACCGCTAAGACACAGCACAATGAAGTTGCTCCCGCACAGCACGAACTGGCACCCATTTATGAAACAGCTAATATAGCAGTTGATCATAACCAGTTGGTTATGGAGACAATGAAAAAGGTCGCAGGACGCCATGGTCTTACCTGTCTTCTTCATGAAAAACCTTTTGCAGGGGTAAATGGTTCCGGTAAACACAATAACTGGTCACTGACCACAGATAATGGTGTGAATCTGTTAGATCCCGGCGATACTCCTAATGAGAACATACAATTCTTACTGGTACTGGCATGTATCATTAAGGCAGTTGATAAACATGCAGATCTGCTCCGTCAGAGTGCATCTGATGTAGGAAATGATCACAGACTGGGAGCAAACGAAGCACCTCCGGCAATTATTTCTATTTTCCTTGGCGAACAGCTTGAGGATGTGGTAAAACAGTTGGTTGAGACCGGAGAAGCTGCTCATGTATTGCAGGGTGGAAAGCTGGAAACAGGTGTTTCTACATTACCGGATTTCACGAAAGATGCAACCGATAGAAACAGAACTTCACCTTTTGCATTTACAGGTAATAAGTTTGAGTTCCGTATGGTAGGTAGCGCTGATTCCATTGCAAGCCCTAATACAACTTTGAATGCAATCGTTGCTGAAGCCTTCTGTGAAGCAGCAGATGTCCTTGAAAATGCAGAGGATTTCGACACTGCAGTACATGATCTGATTAAACAATATCTGACTGAGCATCAGAGAATTATCTTTAACGGCAACGGCTATTCTGATGAATGGGTGGCAGAGGCTGAAAGAAGAGGACTTCCGAATATTAAGTCCATGATTGAAGCTGTTGATACACTTACGACAGAAAAATCTGTTAAGCTGTTTGAGAAGTTTGGTATCTTTACAAAGGCTGAACTGGAATCCCGTGAAGAGGTTCTTTATGAGACCTATGCAAAGACGATTAATATTGAAGCGCTTACAATGATTGATATGGCTTCCAAGCAGATTATTCCTGCTGTGATCAGCTATACCAAGTCACTTGCTGATACAGTGATTGCAGTAAAAGAAGCCGGTGCAGATGCATCCGCTCAGGCTGATCTGTTAAAGACTGTTTCTGAAAAACTCTCAGAAATGAAAGCAGCACTTGAAAAGCTGGAAGATGTGGAAGCAAAAGCAAGTGTAATGGATGATGTAAAGGAACAGGCATTCTACTATAAGGATGTTGTGAAAGAAGCTATGGCAGAACTGAGAGCACCAGCCGATGAGGCAGAAATGTTGGTAGACAAAAAAGTATGGCCGATTCCTACTTATGGTGATCTGATTTTTGAAGTATAAAAGAAAAACCTCCCTTATTGATTGTTTGAGTAAAAGAACCCCCCGGTAAAGACCGGGGGGTTCGCCCTATACTCAAAAAATGCAGGGTTAATCTACCTTGACTTCCAGATAACCGAGGAGTTTACTCATGTCATATTCAGTGAGTACGCCCAGATTAGAGTCATAAAATTTGCCATCATAGTGAACAAGATAATGACAGTAAAGCCCCATTTTTTCCATCATAATACAGCACTTGGGAAGGGTTGCTTCCTGTCCTTCCGTATACATAATGACATCACTGTGGTCAATTCCATAATAATTCAGAGCAGAAATGACACGTCCCATGGTTGCCTGCCATTCCCGGCAGTCCATGACACTGATGACCTCGGCAATGGTTACTCCGGCAAGCATGGCTACACAGGTCTGACCGCAAAGCCCATCCTCCGGTTGAAGGATTACATCAATGTGGTCAATCCGACGGATAGGATTTTCAAAGCTATAGGGGCTGTTTTGGTTCATCTGAATAATACTTCCATTAATATGAAGCAAGATCTTGTGAGTCTTGCTAATGTCAATATGAGAAACATCTTCTTCCTGTAAATGAATTATGTAGTTACCCTTTGAGACGGGAAGCAGTTCACAATCAATGATCTTGTTGTCTAAAACAATGTCAGCCTGAATAACATCGCGCTGTCTGCATACTTCCCAGACATTAAATGGGATGCGGATGGAGTAAAGATTGTCCTGCTTTACAATCCTGCCATCAAAAAAATACCTCATAAGTAAACCTCCTGTTAATATACATCTTCCAATATTTGAAATACCATTTTTAAGTAAAAGATAACAGATTTTTATAGGGTTGAAAACATTTTTTTGACGGAAAATGTGGAAGTATTAAAAAAAAAACAGCATGTCAAAAAAGTAACGAACTATATGCTGTTTGTATGAAAAAAGAAACACTTTTAATAAAAAAATTTAAAAAAATAACTTGCCAAATATAATATTATCATGTATACTATCAAAAGTAATCAACATTGGGCTATCGCCAAACGGTAAGGCAACGGACTCTGACTCCGTCATCTCAAGGTTCGAATCCTTGTAGCCCAGCTTATGACCCTCGAAGAGAATACTCTTCGAGGGTTTTTGTATAAAATGTGATAAGATACAAAGAGTTTGCAGTTGGTGGTAGAATAAATAAAAGCGTGGTATACTTAAACAAAAAAGGTGATCTTGTACGGGTCTTATGCCCGAGGAGATTTTAAAATTAACTCAGATATGGATATTATGCTAATGTCAAGAAGGAGGGAATAGTCCTTGCTGGCTTTGGAAGAAGTTGATTTAAGAGACATAAGGACGTTATCCATCAACGAGAGGAGAGATACAAATGGATAAGCAGACAGTAATCCGATATCTGGAGGAACGAGCGGCGGACTTCTACGCCCTCAGCGACAAAATATGGGAAAACGCGGAGATTCGCTTCGGAGAGAACAAGTCCGCAGCGGACTACGAGGC
>JAQXYZ010000117.1 GCA_029226935.1 Bacillota bacterium
TGAAGTCTTTCATATTCTGCAATTTCTCCATAAATATCAAAGGTTCCCTCCGGTATACCGAAAACTTTTTCTGCAAAGACATCGATGAAACGTCCCACACGCATAAATTCTACCGAATTCAGCTTTCTGCCGCGCAGCGCATCATCTACATAGGACTCAATTTCATAAACATATGGATCACTTGCAAGTGCAGGCACTGTACGCTGTACGGTAAAGGTTATGGGGAAACAGACAATTACTGCCGCCACCATTATCCCTAATGCCCTGCAGCCATTTAGAAGCTTCTCCCTGCCCTTTCCTGCCGCCATAATAATAATCCCAAAAATAAGTGTCACTGCCACTGCCGCAAATCCGGTCCTTGCCATAGTGAACAACATGTAGGAAGATACCACTCCGAAAAATACTGCTTCCTTCCAAATGTCCTTCAGCTTTTTGCTCTTTGCAAATTTAGCCAGCAAAATAACCATTGCTGCACATTCCACCATGGTCAGATAGGTAGCAGTAATGGTAACTGTATGGAAAATATGAGTATATCTTGCAGTTCGGAAGGTCAGATAAGGTCTGTGCAGTAATGCATAGCCGGTGGCAAATATAAATTGCAGTACAATCCCCCGAAGCACATTGGTAAGAAATCTTTCCTTATGCTCCCACATACCATAACTTAAGTAAAGCAGTGTAAAGCTGACCACCAGTGCTACTGTCCACCATCTTCCATTCCTGAAGATAATCAGCAGAGCAAAAAATACTGTAAGCAGTCCCGCATACACAAAATCCGGCCTTGCCAGCTTTCTTCTTGCCAGTGCGATTACCGTCCGAAGCAGAATCAGCCCCAGCAAACCTGCTATCCAGACACCATATTTCAACACCTGGATATCCAGCTCGGACATTTCTGCCGTCAGATGGGCCTGATAATACTGAAACCCGCAAATTCCTGCCACAATGATATATATCAAATTATAGAGATTCACAATTTCTTTCCATCGGAACATGGCAATGACCGCCAGCGCAAGCCACAGCATTTCCTTGCGTTCTGCCACAGCGTGATGAATGTCATAGAGTCCCGACATATATTCACAGCAGGCTGCAATCGCCCCGGCAATAAACACGGATTGCAGCAAATCCGCCAGATGCTCCCTGAAATATTCCCGGGTAACAACAGGTGCCTGACCGTCCCTGTTATGATTAATCCCATAAAATAAAACTGCAGAAAGCAACAGAACACTGACAAAGAAAAAGGTATTATCAAGCACATAGTTACCACACGCACCTGCAAGAACGGCAATCAGACAGATCACGGTTCCTACCGCCACAATGGGGTTCATCACAAACTTGAAAACCCGCTCCACTGTAATTAAGCAATCCTTTTCCTTCTTTCTGTAGTATACTCTCACCCCGGCAGCCGCCAACGCTGCAAGCAACACCGTCAGACCGCCAAACAGGAACACCTTTCCCTTTCTCAAGGGAACACTGTAGTTATAGTCCGCCACCAAATTCTTTCCTTCAATGGGCTCATTGTCATAGTACATCGTGCCCGCATATGGCATTTCCTCTAAAGGCACAGACTCACAGCCAAGAAACACTGCAGAATCATTTCCCTGAATAATGCAGTGATACATCTTCCCCACTTCTGTATCCACATCCATCATGACCTTGCAATATCCCGGAACATTCTCAGGTGTAATCGTAACCTTTTCTTCCGCAATCATAACCTGCCCTTCATTCAGCAGACGGACATAAAAGCTCTCTCCCTCTGTTCCCTCTCCCAGATAAAGGGAAATCGTCTGCAGATGATCATATTGAGCCACAAAGCTCTGCAGAATCGTCCGGTCATTGTCAATGATTTCCGTCACTTCTCCTGTTTGCACAGGAATGGATTCTCTTATCGTTTCATGCCAGATTCTAAGTGGCCACAAAGACACCAAAAGGCATGCCGCTATGATCAATATGACTGTTTGAATTGCCTGACTCTTATATACAATCTTTTTCATTGTTTTCTCCTGTTTTTGCTTGGTAAGTATATCACAGATGCTTTCATTTATCAAATCCGTGGTGTAAGCTCCTCTTTCATTTCCCACATAAGAAGCGGAACCATTACCCAGAGAAACACTACATACCTTACCAGATAAGTAGGTCCTAAGAGCACTGTCAGATAACAAAGCCCCGGAA
The DNA here is from genome assembly GCA_029226935.1 of Bacillota bacterium. GTDB lineage: Bacteria > Bacillota > Clostridia > Lachnospirales > Lachnospiraceae > Suilimivivens. Next base: position 2,167 of record JAQXYZ010000117.1, read on the forward strand.
GCACAAAGGGAACAACTCTTTTCCACGCGCCGCGGTAAGCAAGAAAGCCTAAAAGGAACGCCATTACCCAAAACTGAAATCCCGGCGAAAACAGCATGGACACCACCGGTATTTTCTGCTGTGCGATTTCCAGCGACATTCTCCGGTACAGTTCATTTAATACCGGAATCCTGCTTTCTCTGGTTCCGGGCTGCTCTACCTCATATCCGAAATAGGAGCTGTCCTCATAGGTAAAAGTAAATACTGAATTACCACGATAAACATCAATTACCGTATCAGGATACCAGAAGCCATAGGAGGTCATGAACCATGCATTCAGATAGGTAAAGGGATGTTCCAGCCCCCATTTGATCCAAAGCCTAAAAAAACCGGTCTTATCTGCCCTGAAAGCCTCATTGTTAAAATATATTTTTACCCCGTCTGTCACTTTGGGATTATAATTTTCAAGTGCCTCCTTAGGAAGATATTGATATAAAACCTGCTGATCTTCCTTAGAAAGTTCCTCTTTCTCGTTTGTGTAAACCCTTGCAAGCTGGGAAATAGGAACCGTCAGGATTTCCTGATTTTCTGATGTTTCCGCATGAAGCAGCATGGTCAGTGACGAATTAATCAACAAATAAAGCGTCACGATGCCCACCATACAGGCAAGTGCCTTTTTGAAATATTTTCTCAGGTAAAGCAGAATAATCGGAATAAATACAAGAAACGCATAAACCCCATTATGACGAAGGAGCATCATTCCAAGAGAAGCAGCAGTAAACATAACAGGAAAACATTTTTTTCCAAAAAAGACTTCCGGCTCACTGCACATCTTTTGTAATAAAATTACCTGTATCACCATCATCCCCGTAAACAAGCCATCCTTGGCAGAACAGAGGGAAAACATTACCAGCACCGGACACAGTCCGAAGTACAAGGTAAGCAGAATTCTTCCCAAGCGTTTCATGCCTCTGCGCCTTAGAATCTCCACACACCCTGCAAGGATGCCCGCCATCACAATCATCTGCAAAACCGTATAACAGGCTATCCCCAGATTATAGGAACCAGTCAGCTTATAGACCAGCTGAAGTATGCCTCCCAAAAGAAGTACATGTAAAAGCGGATGATGGGTGGAAAAATTTCTGGTAACCACCTGTAAATATTCATCCTGTGCATC
>JAQXYZ010000118.1 GCA_029226935.1 Bacillota bacterium
TTGTCTTCCAGCTGGGATCTGGAATAGTCTTTCTCCATACAGCTCCTTTCCAAGCCATATGAGAAGCTATCTACTTCCATTATATGATAAAAATATGATTCGGGCAACAAATGGTTTCTTTTTTTACGGTTTATTGAGTAAGACAAAGAACATAAAATAAAGTAAAAAGCAAAAAACAAAAATGATTTAACTGGTAATTGTCCGAAACGGACGATAAATGTTGTTTCGTTGTGCTAACAGAATAACAATAGACAGTGAAGATAGATAGCCTTCTCATAATCCATTGCCCGAAGTGAATTAAGCATAACAGATTATAATTGTAATTACAATACTTTTTGGAAAAAATAGCGTTGACAAAATATCTTATATGATATAATATGAAAATATCATATAAGATATAGGAGGTATAAATGGATATAGGTGAAATAAGGACAGACCACATGACACTTCCAAGAAGTGAGAAATTACATTATTATGAAAACTTCTATAAGACTACAGGAAAATTGGTTCATCCAATAGTCATTGATGAGGAGAATAGGTTAAGAGATGGGTACATTTCTTATCTTCTTGCCAGAAAATATGGGGAGCAGATAGATATTCTCAAGGTTCCTTCCAGGCAGTCAATTGCGAAAATCGTGATTGGAAGGCATGTCTACAGAGTAGACGGAGAATACAGGATAAAGTGTAATAAGTATTATCGGTGGTTGTATGATTTGGGGCATGCTGTAGTACCGGGAGATATCCTAAGAGTTGAGACGAAAAAAGGAAAAGCCTATATGTGTGTTGAAAAAATCGATTATCTGATTGGTAAAGAATGCTACAGTCAGCATGCCAGAGCATTGAAGCATATGGAAAACACAATGTGATAATAATTTAACTTAAAAGAAGGTAATCACAATGCCAAAAGAAAGTAAAATGGATTTTATTTATACGGATGGACAAACGAAAATTCTGATAGAGAGCGTACAGAACAACGTGCGGAAGGCAGTCATTAATCAATATGTTGCATGTAGAAAATCCAAGGGAATGACGCAGACTGATCTGTCAAAAAAAACGGGCATATCCCAACCGAATATTACCCGTTTTGAAAGTGGAAATTATAACCCATCACTGGAGATGCTGGTAAAGATGGCAGAGGCATTGGACATGCAGCTGTTTGTGGAATTGAGAGAAAAGACAAAATAACTCTGCATTTTATTCTTTTACCTTTCTCAATAGAAAGAGTGCGTATAGCAATAATGGGAGAAAAAGGCAAAGGTTAATAATATTGGCATAAATAGTCACAGATTGAGCTTTTAACGTGCTCCCCTCTACGGAGTGTACAACAGACAAGTCTCCAAAGCCGCTTGCAATATCATAGAAAGCATGAACAAGACTACACCACAAAATATTCCAATTTGTCCGAAGAGGTAGCGCAGAAAAAGCAACTCCCATAATGAATGTATAACCTATTTGGAACAACACCGTTTCCAGACCTACTCCAGAGCGTAAATTCACAAGATGAAATAAACCAAATACAAAGCTGGATGCGAGAACTGCACAGATGATATTTGACTTTCTTTTTCTAAATAACTCTGTAAATTGACTCAAAAGCAGACCACGGAACAGAAGCTCTTCATAAAAGCCAATTGCAAGGCATTCTAAAATCATCAGTACAATTAACCAAGGGTTAGCAACTGCTATATTTTCAATCTCCAGATTAGCAACAATATAAATAAAGAATATCCAGCTCAGTGCAAAGCAGTTTTTGTTAATTTTGCAGGAGAAGGTTGGAAAGACATGAATACATATTCATTTCGTCCTTTCCTGTTAGGATTCATGAGCCCCATGATCATTTTTTAGAGCTATTGACGACTTTAGGCAATGTTTTGGAGAAAATCAAGTACATTACTTCTATACTCAGCATTGTGCTTTTCCCACATTTCAATGTGCTCACAATCAGAAACGGTCCACAAGCTCTTTTTACTACAATTTATATTATTATAAATTTCTTCTCCCATAAAGTATGGTGTTAGCTTATCTGCTTTGCTGTTGATAATGAGTGAAGGAATCTGGATGTTTGCAGCAGCTTTCGCCGAATCTGCATCCTTATATGTAAAGCCAAGTTCAATTTTATTTACTATATTTCCGCACCATACCATATAATTGATAGGAATGCCGATATCCATATTTTTCATATTTTCCTTAATCATCCATTCCATGCTGCTTACAGGACAGTCCAGAATGATCCAAGAGAGTTTTGACTGAGTGTTTTTATGGGCAGCAGCTTGAATAGCCGTGGCACCGCCGAAAGACCTTCCCCAAACGCCTATATTTTTTTCGGGTGCAATTTCTTTGGCAAAATTTATGCAGTCTATCAAGTCAAACTTTTCCCAATATCCAAACGTGGTTTTTTCAGCTGTATTTTCATTTGAGCTTCTTTGGTCGTAAGTAATAACATTGTATCCGTTCTCCAGAAACAATTCCGCAACATGATAATTGGAATATCGATTTCCACCTAACCCATGTACCATTATTACAATATTTCTGTTCCTATCTGTCGAATAAATAAAATCCGCTGGAATGATGTGACCGTCAAAAGTTGAGGTTAAGCTGATTTTCTCAATCTCATATTTTACTGAGAAATTTTCTTCTATCCATGATTGATCTGGTATATTTGATGTGTTTTCGTTTGTTACCAACTGTGTAGAACCTGCTACTACCTGTTTGCCAAGAAAATATGAGAACCCCATAAAAAGCAATGCCAGAGTTATTATGCATATATATAGTATTTTTCTCTTTTTACATACAACTTTATTATTCCTTTTTTTTAATCCCGTCTGATTATTTTTTGATGTTTCATCGGCTGTTGCCATAGTGTTTCCTCCAATCGAAATAATTTGTCATATTAATAATACTTGTTTGAATATCAAAAAAACACCAATTCTCTGTTGCTTTTTGCAATTAAATGTAAATTGTAGGTTGCAACGCATAAACGGGCATATCCTAACCGGATATTACCCGTTTTGAAAGTGGAAATTAAAATTGAGAAAAAGACTGAAACAAGAAATCCTCAAGTATGGGATTAAGCGCCCCTGCATTCCGCATAGGAAAATCATGGCTTGCCTTTGGAAGTATCAATGTCCTGCAATTAGGGTTTTGGGCAAGCAGTTGCAGTGAGGTTTTCATGTCCTTTACCTCCCGGCTTCCACAGATTGCCAACATTGGCAAGTGTACAGATTGATAGGAGGATAGTTTTGACAAGTCCAGGGTATTGGCAAAAAATGAGCGATAAACCTGTGGGGTAATCTGCTTTGTGTATTTTGCCATGATGTCTATTTGTGGATTTGTGTAATTCCAATATTTTCCCTGAAACTGAATCAGCCATTTCCAATGAAGCATTGCAGCAGATATTCCGGCAAGACTGCAATACATCTTTACGGTAGACGGTGTTGGATTCACCCATGCACTTAAAAAAACTGCTGAACAAAATAGTTCGGGTCGTTCGCTTACAAGCATAACTGCCATCTGACCGCCCAGAGAATGACCAATTACGCCGATTTTCTCTTTGTGAAGATCCTCAATCAAATGAAAAAGTTCCTGCTTTAGGGCTTCCGGTTCATATACCTTGTCTGCTGCCTTTCCGGCGCCACATAAATGTGGGACAACAAGATGATATTTTTCGGAAAAACAATATTGCTGGCAGAAAGTGTCAAGTGCTCCGGCGCCATGTAACAGTAAAATAGTTGGATTTTGTCTGTTCCCGTATTCATCAAAATGGATCACAGTGGATATCCCCCTTTTCTATGCATTTTTTAGTATTATAAAACCGTTGACCATTTCTGAGAAGCTTGTTTATAAAATTTTTTATGGGGGATTGACATTGAGAGAGCAAAGGATTATTATGACTATATAAAGGAAATTGGTCAAAAAGAGGTGGATTGTTTGCCGAAGTGCTATTCAGAGCAGGAGCGCGAATATATCAAAAAGAGATTAAAAGAGGAAGCTGCAAAATGCATTGCAACCTATGGAATCCGCCGAACAACGGTTGATGAGTTGGTAAAGCGTGTAAATATTCCCAAGGGAACTTTTTATCTTTTTTATCAGTCAAAAGAGCAGCTTCTGTTTGAGGTTATTTTGGATCAGCATGATTTGATTGAACAGCGTCTTCATCAGGCAGTCAACGGGATTGACCCCTCCGGGTTTTCAGTAGAGCAGTTCACGGAGATTATTTTCAGTTTATTTAAAATGGCAGAGCAAATGCCTGTTTTAAAGGTGCTCAATTCGGATGAGATTGAACTGTTGGCACGAAAGCTTCCACCGGAGGTATTGGAAGAGCATTTAGGTCATGATGACAATATGGTGGAACAGATTTTTTCTTCACTGCCTTTGAAGAAAAACGTGGATGCAAAGGCGGTCAGTGCAGCCTTCCGTATGTTATACTTTGCGACTCTCCACAAGGAAGAAGTCGGAGAAGAACAATATGATAAAGCATTGCGTACATTGATTTATGGTCTGGTAACGCAGCTCGTGTAAAAGTCCGGCGCATGCCGGACTATAAAAAACATGTAATTTGACTATTCAATTTAAATTAGTCAAATATATATAATTAATTGCAGAAAAATATGGTAAACATGGAGGTCAAAATGATAGCAGTAAACAATTTATTTTTCAGTTACACGCAAAACCCTTTTATTCAGGACATGAGTTTTTCTGTCTCCAAGGGAGAAATTTTCGGTTTTTTGGGACCTTCCGGGGCAGGAAAGAGTACCTTGCAGAAAATCCTGCTTGGAATGATCACGGATTATCAGGGTTCAGTCATGGTTAACAGAACAGAATGTAAGCATCGCTCCATTGACCAATTACTTCAAATGGTAGGGTTGGAGAATGATGCAGACAAACGGGTTGCAAATTATTCAAAGGGGATGAAGGCAAGACTGAATTTTATTAAAGCACTGCTTCATGATCCGTCACTGCTTTTTCTTGACGAGCCTACCAGCGGACTGGACCCAACAAATAACCGCATGATGAAGGATATGATTTTGGAGGAAAAGAAGAGGGGAAAGACAATTCTTCTGACGACACATAATATGCAGGATGCAGCGGAACTTTGCGATAGAGTTGCATTTATTGTGAATGGTCAGATTTTTGCACTGGACAGTCCTCATAATCTGATTATGTCAAAGGGAGCTGCCAAGGTAACTTATGCTTGGCTCGAAAAGGAAGGAGCAACGCTAAGAGAAAAAACTGCAAGTTGTCCGATTGACCGGATTTCGAAAGACGAATCGCTTCAAAAACTGATTGCAGAAAACAGAATAACTTCTATCCATAGCAGTGAGCCTACTTTAAATGATATTTTTGTGGAGGTTACAGGGAGGACACTGGTATGAGATTAGCACAACTGACATTATGGGATATGAAGTTTCAGGCTAAGTATGGATTTTATCTGCTTTATGGAATTTTGACGGTTCTTTATATTGTGATTTTATTTGCGCTGCCGGAGGAATGGCGGGGGAAAGCAGCTGCGCTTTTGATCTTTTCCGATCCTGCGGCAATGGGATTGTTTTTTATGGGAGCGGTTGTGTTGTTGGAAAAGAGCCAGAAGGTGCCCTGTGCATTGGCAACATCTCCGGTCAGTGCAGCGGAGTATGTGATTGCCCAGACAGTTTCCCTGTGCAGTATTGCCCTGATTGTAGCCGGCATATTGGCACTTGCCGCAAAACTGCCGCATCTGCCCGGTGTTCTGCTTGGAACAGCGCTTTCCGGTATTATGTTCACGCTGCTTGGAATAGTCATTGCAACAAAGATTACAAGCCTTAACCAATTTGTTTTATATACCGTGCCTGTTGAAGTAATTGGATTTGTGCCGGCAATTCTGCATCTGTTTAAGCTTATGCCAACCGGATTTGGGAATTATCCGGCAAATGTATGTATGGACATGATAGCGGGCAATTCCGTTTCAGTTGCAGGTTTGTTGGTGGTTATTGCTTCAATACTGATTTTATTTTTTCTGGCTGAAAGATCTATCTTGAAAATGTGGAAAAGCGCGGGAGGGGTGAAGCTATGAAGGCAATATACAGAAGTTTTTTACAAATGCTGCTTTTTGTGCAGAGGGATATGATGTTGTTTGCGTCCTGTGCCGCGCCGCTTCTTGCAGGGCTTGCTTTTAAGTTTTTAATCCCTTTACTTGAGAAAAGACTAACCAAATGGCTGGGGATAGATGCAATTCTTGCACCGTACTATGGATTGATGGATCTGTTTTTTTCTGTGCTTGCGCCTACCATGTTCTGTTTTGCGGCGGCGATGGTAATTTTGGAAGAACATGATGACCATATTGAAAGTTATTTATTTGTTACCGGATTGGGAAAAACCGGGTATCTTATCTCACATATTGCTTTGCCCGGTGGGATTGCATTTGTTGTCACGCTGGTTTTGCTACCTTTCTTTAAGCTGACCGCATTATCCGGAATGGAAATTCTGCTTCTTTCATTTACAGGCACATTGCAGGGAATCATCATTGCGTTGCTGATCGTAACGCTGTCAACGAACAAACTGGAAGGAATGGCAGTTACCAAGGTATCCTCACTGCTAATTCTTGGAGCTTTTGTGCCATATTTTGTTGTCCATCCGGTTCAATATGTGGCAGCGGTGCTGCCCTCTTTCTGGATGGCAAAAGCGTTGTGCGAAAAAAATATTTTTTATATGGTTATGGCGGTTCTTACATCGGGGATATGGATATGGAGTTTGATGAGGAAATATAAGAGCGGGTATAAAGGACATCTACACCGTTAATTATCGGTTGAAGATTATGGGCAAAATAAGCTATAATAATCAGGAAATAATTTTTGAAAGAAATGAGGTTCCACATGGCATTTGCACACCTGCACGTCCACACGGAATACAGCCTTCTGGACGGTTCCAACAAGATAAAAGAATATGTTAAGAGAGTAAAAGAACTGGGAATGAGCAGTGCCGCTATTACAGACCACGGAGTTATGTATGGTGTGATTGACTTTTACAAGGAATGTAAGGCGGAAGGGATTAAACCGATTCTTGGCTGTGAAATTTATGTAGCTCCCAACTCACGTTTTGACAAGGAACTGACAGGTGGTGAGGACAGATATTACCATCTGGTTCTTCTTGCAGAAAATGATACCGGCTATGCCAATCTAATGAAGATTGTAAGCAGAGGCTTTACCGAAGGATATTACTACAAGCCCCGTGTGGATATGGAAATTTTAAATGAGTTCCACGAGGGGATTATTGCGCTGTCTGCCTGCCTTGCGGGAGAAGTGCAGCGCTACATCCAGAAGGGATTGGTGGAGGAGGCCAAAAAGACCGCATTAAAATACAGAGACTGCTTTGGAGAGGGCAATTTCTTTTTGGAATTGCAGGATCACGGGCTGCCGGAGCAGAAGCTGGTAAACACCACCCTGCTAAAGATGAGTAAAGAACTGAATATTCCGCTGGTGGCAACCAATGATGTGCATTACACCTATGCGGATGATGTGAAGCCTCACGATATTCTGCTCTGTCTTCAAACCGGTAAGAAGCTGGCGGACGAGGACAGAATGCGCTATGAGGGCGGGCAGTATTATGTGAAAAGTGAGGAAGAAATGAAAGGGTTGTTTCCCTATGCGTGGGAAGCAGTGGAGAACACCCAGCGCATTGCAGACCGCTGTAATGTGGAAATTGAATTTGGCGTGACGAAGCTGCCTCACTTTGAAGTGCCTGAAGGATATGATTCCTGGACATATTTAAACAAGCTTTGCTATGACGGGCTTAAGGAACGATACGGGGAGGATGAAAATGCGCCTGCCGGAGAGACCGGACAGACCCTTAAGGAGCGCCTCGACTACGAGCTGAACGTTATTAAGACCATGGGATATGTGGACTATTTCCTCATTGTGTGGGATTTTATCAACTATGCCAAATCCAATCAGATTATGGTGGGACCGGGGCGTGGCTCCGCAGCCGGAAGCATTGTATCCTATTGTCTTAAAATTACCAATATTGATCCGATTAGATATAATCTCCTGTTTGAGCGTTTCTTAAATCCGGAACGCGTGTCCATGCCGGATATTGATATTGACTTCTGCTTCGAAAGAAGGCAGGAGGTCATTGACTATGTGAGCCGCAAATACGGTTCTGAAAAGGTGGTTCAGATTGTTACTTTCGGTACACTGGCAGCCAAAGGTGTCATCAGGGATGTGGGAAGGGTTATGGATCTTCCTTATGCTTATGTAGATTCATTGGCGAAGATGATACCCAACGAACTGAACATTACCATAGACCGCGCATTGCAGATCAACCCTGAGCTGCGGAAAATGTATGAGACCGATCCGCAGGTCAAAGAGCTGATTGATATGAGTAAGCGCCTGGAAGGGCTGCCCAGACATACCTCCATGCATGCAGCAGGTGTAGTGATCTGTTCAAGACCCGCAGAAGAACTGGTTCCCCTCTCGCGTGGTGCAGACGGCTCCATTACCACCCAGTTTACCATGACCACCATTGAGGAACTGGGATTACTTAAAATGGACTTTTTGGGGCTTCGTACCCTTACTGTACTTCGGGATGCGGTGGCTCTGATCGAAAAGAGCAAGGGCGTTCACATTGACATTGACAAGATAGATTTTGATGATAAAAAGGTGCTTGCTTCCATCGGAACCGGAAAGACGGACGGAGTGTTCCAGCTGGAAAGCGGCGGAATGAAAAGCTTTATGAAAGAATTGAAGCCGGAAAATCTGGAGGATATCATTGCCGGAATTTCTCTCTACAGACCCGGCCCTATGGACTTTATCCCCAAATACATCAAAGGGAAAAGCAATTCCGGTTCCATTACCTATTCCTGTCCCCAGCTGGAGCCCATTCTGGCACCTACCTATGGCTGTATCGTTTATCAGGAACAGGTAATGCAGATTGTCCGTGATCTGGGAGGTTATACTCTTGGGCGAAGCGATCTGGTGCGCCGTGCTATGAGCAAGAAAAAGCAGGCGGTTATGGAAAAGGAACGCGCTAATTTTATCTACGGAAATGAAGCGGAGCAGGTTCCCGGATGTGTGGCAAACGGTATTTCCGAGCAGGTGGCTTCTCAGATTTATGATGATATGATGGATTTTGCCAAGTATGCGTTTAATAAGTCCCATGCTGCGTGCTATGCGGTGGTTTCCTATCAGACTGCTTACCTGAAATATTATTATCCGGTGGAGTTTATGGCGGCGCTTATGACTTCCGTGATTGATAATCCGGGAAAGGTAGCGGAATATATCATGGTTTGCAGAAGCATGGGCATTACGATTCTGCCACCCGACATTAATCAGGGAGAGAGCGGATTTTCTGTAGACGGTCATTCCATCCGCTACGCGCTGACGGCGATTAAGAGTGTAGGACGTCCGGTAATCGAGTCGGTGGTGGAGGAGAGAAGGGCGCGGGGACCTTACACCAACCTTAAGGACTTCATCACCAGAGTGGCAGACAAGGATGTGAATAAAAAAGCGATTGAGAACTTTATCAAGGCAGGTGCGTTTGACAGTCTTCCCGGCACCCGCAAGCAGTTTATGAGTGCCTATGTGCAGATTCTGGAGCATATTGTGCATGACAGGAAAAATAACATGGCAGGTCAGATCAGCCTGTTTGACATTGTGGATGACAGTCAGAAGGAGGATTTTGATGTAAAGCTGCCTGATGTGGGAGAATATTCCAAGGAAATGCTGCTTGCCTTCGAAAAAGAAGTGCTTGGGGTTTACATCAGCGGGCACCCCTTAGAGGAGCAGGAAGAACTCTGGAGAAAGGGAATTACCAATACCACAGCCGATTTTATGCTGGATGAAGAAACAAATACAACCGCCGTAAAGGATAACATGACTGCTGTGATTGGCGGTATGATTGTGGATAAAAAAATTAAATATACAAAGAATGATAAAGTGATGGCATTTCTTTTACTGGAAGATCTGGTCGGCAGCGTGGAGGTGATTGTTTTTCCCAATGTCTATGAGAAGAGCAGTGAAAAGCTTCAGGAGGACAACAAGGTCTTTGTGAGAGGGCGTGTTTCTCTGGAAGAGGATAAGGACGGAAAGCTGATCTGTGAAAAGATTACGGCTTTTGATGAAATCCCTAAGAAATTGTGGATCAAATTTCCAAATATGGAAAGGTATGAGGAGTCTTCCGAAGAGATGTTTGCGATGCTTGCAGATTCTGACGGCAATGACAGCGTGATTATATATATAGAAGACATCAAGGCAATGAAAAAGCTCCCGCCCAACAAAAATGTCTGCGCGGATGAGAAGCTTTTTGTAAAATTAAGTGAAAAATACGGTAAAGAAAACATAAAAATTGTCTGGGATGTGAAAAAGGATTGAAAATGCCATAAAATGAGGTTAAAATAAACCCAGACGGAACACAGAAAGGACTGGACAAACTATGGCAAAAGAGATTAAAACCATTGGCGTTCTGACCAGCGGAGGCGATGCACCGGGAATGAATGCGGCAATCCGTGCGGTTGTGCGTAAAGCGATAGGAAACGGTGTAAAAGTTAAGGGAATTAAAAAGGGCTATCAGGGGCTTTTGAATGAAGAAATTATAGATATGGAGAAGAAGGACGTTTCTGATACGATTCAGAGAGGCGGGACTATTTTGGGAACCGCCCGCTGTCCAGAATTCAAGCAGCCGGAGGTACAGCAGAGAGCGGCTGAAATATGTAAGAAGCATGGAATTGACGGTATGGTGGTTATCGGTGGGGATGGTTCCTACCGGGGAGCACAGGCACTTGCAAGACATGGAATTAATACCATTGGACTTCCCGGAACCATTGACCTTGATATTGCATGTACGGATTATACCATTGGTTTTGATACCGCGATTAATACCGCCATGCAGGCAATTGACAAGGTAAGGGACACCTCATCCTCCCATGAGAGATGCAGTATCATTGAGGTTATGGGAAGAAATGCAGGCTACATCGCATTGTGGTGTGGTGTTGCCAACGGTGCAGAGGATATTCTTCTTCCTGAAAAATATGACTTTAATGAGCAGAGCATTATCAATAATATCATTAATAATCGTAAGAGAGGAAAGACCCATCATATTATTGTAAATGCGGAAGGAATTGGACATTCCACCTCCATGGCGAGAAGAATTGAAGCTGCCACAGGTATTGAGACCAGAGCCACTATTCTGGGTTATATGCAGCGTGGCGGTTCACCTACCTGTAAGGATCGTTTTTATGCATCCATTATGGGGGCTTATGCCGCAGATATTTTGTGTGCAGGAAAGAGTAACCGTGTGGTGGGATATAAGCATGGAGAGTTTGTGGATTTTGATATCGAGGAAGCCTTGAATATGCAGAAGGAAATTCCCGAATATCAGTATCAGGTCAGCAGACTATTGTCACAATAAAGAAAAGGAATCAACAGGATTAGCTAAAAACAGAGCGCCGGCGCAGATGCCGGCGTTTATGCTATCATAGAAGCTATCTGAGAAATTTCCTGGGATAAGAAAATAATGTGTATGATGCATATGAGAAAAGGGGAAGGGGAAGATGATTACAAGTCTATCAAACGGAAAAATCAAGCATTTGATTACCCTGCGGGATAAAGGCCGTGCCAGAAATAAAGAAGGGCTTTTTCTGGCGGAAGGATTAAAGATGTTTGAGGAAGCACCCGTTGGTCAGCTGAAAGAAATTTATGTAAGTGAAGTGCTCTGGCAGGAACTGGAAAAGGCAACCGATGAAAACAGGACATGGAAAAAGTTGAACGAATGCAGAAAGCAGGGGACTTTCGTAGAACAGCTTTCAGAAGAGGTCTTTAAAAAGGTTTCCGATACTCAGACTCCACAGGGGATTTTATTTGTGATGGAGCAGCTTTCTTATAATCTGGAAATACTGGTCAAACATGCACTGGAAAGACAGGCGGAAGGAGGCAGAATGCCACTGTTTCTTTTGCTGGAGGATGTACAGGATCCGGGAAATTTAGGAACGATGATCAGAACCGGAGAAGGTGCAGGCGTGGACGGTGTCATTATGAGCCGGGGAACAGTGGATATTTATAATCCTAAGACAATCCGATCCACTATGGGGTCTTTGTACCGGGTTCCCTTTTTGTATGTGGAGAATCTGGGGGCGGCAATTACGATTTTGCAGCAAAGCGGTATCAGAGTCTATGCAGCCCACTTAGAAGGAAAGCAATATTTTGATGAACTATCCTATGAGGGTGGCAGTGCTTTTTTGATTGGGAATGAAGGGAATGGGCTGAGGAGAGAAACTGCCGATATGGCAGATACTTATCTGAAGATTCCCATGGAAGGAAAACTGGAATCTTTAAATGCAGCAGTGGCGGCGGCATTGCTTCTCTATCAGGCAGCGAGGGCCGGAAGAAGGTCAATGATACGATAAAAATTAAATATAGATTTAATAAATGCACAACTGAGAATGGAGGATGAACAGAGAATGAAAATTGGATTTATCGGATTAGGAAATATGGCAAAAGCCATGATAGGCGGCATGCTGGAAAAAGGAATTGCCGGGCCGAAGGA
>JAQXYZ010000119.1 GCA_029226935.1 Bacillota bacterium
AGTATTGCCGTGAATCATGTGTCAGATATGAATCCTTATCTCTTTGTCTGGAACAGGTTTTTGGATACCTGTATCGGAATTGGGGTAGGGATTTTTGTGAATGATTTTTCACTTCCGCTAAAGAAGAAAAAAGACATCCTGTTTGTTTCCGGTCTGGATGAGACCCTTTTGAACGAAAATTCCAATCTTACAGATTATTCAAGGGTAGAATTGAACAGAATGTTGGAGGAAGGGTTACAGTTTACAATCTCCACAATCCGCACCCCTGCGTCCCTGATGGAACCCATCAGGGATATTCATTTAAAACTTCCCGTGATTGCCATGGATGGAGCAGTTTTATATGATATGGAAGAGAAGATGTACAGAAAGGTTTATGTGATATCTGCTTCCACATCTCAAAAGCTTCTGTCAGTCATCCGTCAGGAGAAAGTAAATTGCTTTACAAATATCATTGTGGATGATATGCTGGTCATTTATTATTCAGAAAGCAGTGACAAGGCTTATAATGATATGGTAAAGAGACTGCGAAAATCTCCTTTCCGCAACTATGTAAAAAGGCAGCCGCCATCGGACGAAGAGGTGGTCTATTTCCTCTTGGTTGATCAGGAAAACAAAATAGAGGCTTTTCTTCATGTTCTCAAGGACAGGGAATATGATAAGGAGTTAAAAATCGTAAGCTATGCTTCGGAAGAATATCCGGGATATGCCTGTGTAAAGATTTACAACAAAAATTCCTCTAAAAAGAATATGATGGAGTATCTGAAAAATATGACGGGGCTTACAAGGACAGTAACCTTCGGAAGTATTCCAAGTCGTTATGACGTGACGGTAAAAGAGGGAGATTCCAACAAAGTGGTGCGTGTGATGAAGCGGTATTTTGAATATGGGATTAAACCTTAAAAAGTTGAAAAAACAGAAACGATGTTTCGGGTGTTTGGGAAATATTATCTGAAAAATATGTTATAACTATATTATAAGGAAGTGTATGATTATGGAAAGGAGGAAAGAAGACGGATGGCAAAGGAACGAATTTATGCATGCATTGACTTAAAGTCCTTTTATGCATCTGTGGAATGTGTAGACCGGGAATTGGACCCCATGACCACCAATCTGGTGGTGGCAGATGCAGAGCGGACGGAAAAGACGATCTGTCTTGCAATTACTCCTGCAATGAAAAAGCTTGGGATTCCCAATAGATGCAGAGTGTTCCAAATCCCGAAAAGTGTTCCCTACATTATGGCGCCCCCAAGAATGCAGCACTATATCGATGTGTCGGCAGACATTTATGCAATCTACCTGAAATATATCGCGAAAGAAGACATTCATGTGTATTCCATCGATGAGGTCTTTCTCGATGTGACGGACTATCTGTCCATGTATGGAATGGACGCAAGGGAGCTGGCAGTCTGCATTATGCAGGACATTTATCAGACCACTAAGATTACGGCAACCTGTGGAATTGGAAGTAACCTTTATCTGGCCAAGATTGCACTGGATATTACCGCCAAGCATTCAAAAGATCATATAGGAATTCTGGATGAGGAGAGCTATCGGAAAACCCTGTGGGATCACAGACCTTTAAGAGATTTTTGGCGCGTGGGACCGGGGATTGCCAGTCGCTTGGAAAGAGTGGGGATTTATACGATGAGGGATGTGGCACAGGCAAGTGAAGAGATGCTGTACCATATGCTGGGCATTGATGCAGAACTGCTCATAGATCACGCGTGGGGCAGGGAGAGTACCACAATTGCAGACATTAAAGGATATCGTCCAACAACGAACTGTCTGACCAGCGGACAGGTGCTTGGCTGCGAATATGACTTTGAAAAGACGAAGCTGGTGGTCAAGGAGATGGCAGATGAGCTTTGCCTCGATCTGGTGGATAAGGGGCTTGTGACCAAGTCCATTACGCTCTATCTTAGCTATGCCAATCGCCTGAATTTGGAACCGTCGAGAGGAACAGTCAGCCTGCAGACGTATACCAGCTCAGCGCAAGTCATTTTGCCTCAGGTTGAGCAGCTTTGTGACAGAATTATCAAGAGCAGAAAAGCGGCAGTTCATAAGATTAATCTGACCTTTAATAATGTGGTGGAGGAGGCTTATATGCAATATGATCTGTTTACAGATCCTGAGATGCGGGAAAAGGAACGGAGTATGCAGAAAGCTATGTTGGATATCAAGAAAAAATTTGGGAAGAATGCTATTTTAAAGGGAATGGATCTTCAGGAGGGAGCAACCGCCATGGAACGCAACCGACAGATTGGAGGACATAAGAGTGGGGAATAGAGCCAAAATGAGTCAGGCAGACAGAGCCAAGCAGTTCATGCCTTTTGCTGCCTTGAAGGGATATGAGGAGGCACTTAGAAAAAAGGAGAAGATTGTTGTACCCAAGGTTGAGCTGTCAGAGGAAATGAAGGAAGAACTGGACAGGAGAGTTCAACAGATTGAAAAGAAGGATATCGTTACTGTAACTTATTTTAAGGATGATGAATATCTGGAGATTACCGGGATGGTGTCGCGGCTTGATAAGGATGCAAGAATTTTAAAGGTGGTAAATACGAAGATTGCTTTTGAGGATATTTTCAGGATTGAGAAAGTAAGTGAGAACCATAGAAGTTTATAATTTTTTAAGAAAGAAATTAGCACTCACTATTGACGAGTGCTAACAGAAGTGTTATATTCATGCTAGAACAAATAAAAAGCATAGTTGACCTGAAGTATGAGGCGGAAAGGAGTGCTTATGAACATAAATAAGTTTACGCAGAAGTCTATGCAGGCAGTAGAAGGCTGTGAAAAGCTTGCCTATGAGTACGGTAATCAGGAAATTGAGCAGGAGCATCTGCTTTACAGTCTGCTCACTATTGATGACAGCCTGATTTTAAAGCTGATTGAGAAGATGGAAATTAATACCCAGTATTTCTTAAATAGGGTAGAAGAAGCTCTGACTAAAAGAGTCAAGGTTCAGGGAGGTCAGATTTATGTCGGTCAGGACTTAAATAAGGTGCTTGTTTCGGCAGAGGATGAGGCGAAGGCACTTTCTGATGAGTATGTATCGGTGGAGCATTTGTTCCTTGCCATGATCAAGCATCCCAACAAGGCGATCAAGGAGTTGTTTAAGGAGTTTGGCATTACCAGAGAAAGGTTTCTTCAGGCGCTTTCAACAGTGAGAGGAAACCAGCGCGTAACCTCAGATAACCCGGAGGCAACCTATGATACCCTTGCCAAATATGGTCAGGATCTGGTAGAAAAGGCGAAGGAGCAGAAGCTTGATCCTGTAATCGGAAGAGACAGTGAAATACGAAACGTCATCCGTATTTTGTCCCGTAAGACAAAGAACAATCCGGTTCTTATCGGGGAACCGGGTGTAGGTAAGACCGCTGTCGTAGAAGGACTGGCGCAGCGTATTGTGCGGGGAGATGTACCGCAGGGCCTGAAGGACAAGAAGATTTTCGCACTGGATATGGGCGCATTGGTGGCAGGCGCTAAATATAGAGGCGAATTTGAGGAGCGGCTGAAAGCGGTTCTTGAGGATGTGAAGAACAGCGATGGACAGATTATTCTTTTTATCGATGAACTGCATACCATTGTCGGCGCCGGTAAGACAGACGGCGCGCTGGATGCGGGAAATATGCTTAAGCCCATGCTGGCAAGAGGAGAATTACACTGTATTGGTGCAACCACGCTGGATGAATACAGACAGTATATTGAAAAGGATGCTGCCCTGGAGCGTAGATTCCAGCCGGTTATGGTGGAGGAGCCTACCGTAGAGGATACGATTTCCATTCTTCGTGGATTGAAAGAGCGCTATGAGGTTTATCATGGGGTCAAGATTATGGATAACGCGCTGGTAAGTGCAGCCACACTGTCTAATCGTTATATATCAGACCGTTTCCTTCCGGATAAGGCGATTGACTTGGTGGATGAAGCCTGTGCTCTGATTAAGACGGAACTGGATTCTATGCCAACAGAACTGGATGAACTGCAGCGTAAGGTTATGCAGATGGAAATTGAGGAAACTGCTCTGAAAAAGGAAGATGACCGATTAAGTCAAGAAAGACTTGAAAGTCTTCAGAAGGAATTGGCTGAGTTGAAGGAAGAACTACAGAACCGCAAAGCCCAATGGGAGAATGAGAAAACTTCCGTAGAGAAGCTTTCCAAACTCCGTGAGGAGATTGATGCTCTGAATGGACAGATTGAGATTGCCCAGAGAGAAGGAGATTACGAAAAGGCAGCAGAATTAAGCTATAGTAAGCTCCCTGCGTTGAAAAAGCAGCTGGAAATTGAAGAGGAACAGGTTAAAAATAAGGATCTCTCACTGGTGCATGAAAGCGTATCAGAGGAAGAAATTGCAAGAATCATATCAAGATGGACCGGCATCCCGGTAGCCAAGCTGAATGAAAGTGAGAGAAACAAAACACTGCATCTGGATGAGGAACTGCATAAGCGTGTAGTCGGACAGGATGAGGGTGTTACGAAGGTGACAGAAGCAATCATCCGTTCCAAGGCGGGAATTAAAGACCCTACCAAGCCAATTGGTTCCTTCTTATTCTTAGGCCCTACCGGTGTAGGTAAGACAGAGCTTGCCAAAGCGCTGGCGGCGTCCCTGTTTGATGATGAGAACAATATGGTTCGTATTGATATGAGTGAGTATATGGAGAAATACTCTGTCTCCAGATTGATTGGAGCGCCTCCCGGATATGTGGGATATGAAGAGGGGGGACAGCTGACCGAAGCAGTCAGAAGAAAACCGTATTCAGTGGTTCTTTTTGATGAGATTGAAAAGGCACATCCTGATGTATTTAATGTACTCCTTCAGGTGCTGGATGATGGGCGTATTACGGATTCTCAGGGACGAACCGTAGATTTTAAAAATACCATACTGATTATGACCTCCAATATCGGTGCGTCCTACCTTTTGGATGGTATAGACTCAAATGGTCAAATTAGTGAAGAAGCAGAGAAGATGGTTATGAATGACCTGCGTGCTCATTTCAGACCGGAATTCTTAAATCGACTGGATGAAACCATTTTATTTAAGCCGTTGTCCAAGGAAAATATTGGTGGTATCATTAAATTGATCATAGCGGATCTGAACAAGCGTCTATCTGACAGGGAACTCACGGTAGCGCTTTCAACGGAAGCAGAAAGCTTTATTATAGATAACGCATATGATCCCGTCTATGGCGCCAGACCGCTGAAGCGTTATATCCAGAAATATGTGGAGACTCTTTCTGCGAAACTGATACTGGCAGATGAGGTGGAACAGGGAGATACCATCTGGATTGATGTGGAGGATGGAAAACTAAGTGCCAGTGTGAAAAGGAGGTAACCTGATGCTGCCCGGCGACCCGAATATGCTATTGAGTTATGTAAACTTAAAGCTTCGCGACTATTACTCCAATTTTGAAGCCATGTGTGATGATTTGGATGTGAGCGTTG
>JAQXYZ010000120.1 GCA_029226935.1 Bacillota bacterium
CATTGAATTTACAAAGAGTATCAAAATTGTTGCAATACGTTTGGATGGTCATATTAAGTTCAATCCCTATAAGCTTATAACATTTAATATATAAAAAAGAGTATGTTGAAATATACATGCTCTTTTTTTTATGCGTTTTTCCTGTTATTTATCAGAATCCATATTTATATAGTAAGAAAATATCTACAAATATGTGGACAAAATAAATATTAGTTGTAATTTATCAAAACCCATATTTATTATATAGGGATTTCCCTATATTAACAGTCTATCAATGTAGATGTAGCACATTGAAAACTAAATATATCACACAGAAAGGATTTGACGCAATGGAAGTAAAGTATCAGGCAAATAACTCGCCTGCCCAAAAAAGTATCGCCACCTGATAGAGGTGGCGAATCTTGATTATCTCTTCAGCTGTTTACAGCAATCGGGAAGTGTTTCTGACCAAGGCATTAGTTCTGCCAGTTTATCTTCAGGAACATTGTTTCTTGGGTATTCCTTAAGCTGATCCATCAGATACTGGAAATATTCAAACGGATTTAGTCCGTTTGCTTTTGCCGTTTCTGCAATGGAATACATCATTGCACTTGCTTTTGCACCGTTTTTAGATTCTATGATGTGCCAGCTGTGTTTGCCCACGCAGAATTTCTTGATACTTCGCTCGGCATCGTTATTGTCCAACGGAACCTCCGGTTCTGTTAGAAAGGTTCTCAAATACTGTTCCTGATTAAGGGAATAGTTGAGGGCTGCCTTTATAGCTGAACTCTGATCCAAACCCGGATTGGCTAACGTTTCTTTAACCCACGCAAAATAAGCATCTACCAGAGGCTTTACCGACTGCTGTCTGTTATCCAAAATCTCCTTTGGTGATGTTCCTTTATACATGTTGTCTGTATGATAAATCGCTGCAATCCGCTTGACTGCTTCGTCAGCGACCTTCTGCCCGGCTGTCATAGAGCTTTTATTGCCCGCAGCCTTGAGGATATCCGCATACTTTCTCCGGGCGTGAGCCCAACAGCCGGCCACTTTGATTTCATCAGCCCTGTCTTTCTGCAGGGTGTGATAGCTCTGATAGCCATCTGTGACAAGGATCCCGGTGTATCCTTTCAGATAGTCTCCGATAACATATCCTGCTCTGGAGCCGTTATCGTATTCATACAGGTAAACCGGGTGGCAGTCTCCTTTTCCGGGAGAATGGTATACCCACATATAATCCTTGGATTTTGGGTCTCCCTCCTCCTTTTCTCCAGTCATCTTGAAGGGAGATTCATCGCAGTGGATGATACCGGACCGGAACAGATCTGACTTCATCATCCGATGCACCGGCTCCAGATAATACTGATAGAGCTTTATCATCCATCCGGCCATGACCTGACGGGAAATATGGATACCGTCATAACCATAACCTTCTGAGATCCGGTTTAATGGGACTGCATTGACATACTTGGCAGTAAACACAGAAGCTGCCAGCGATGGTGTCAGAATGCTGTGATTCAGCAGGCGCTTAGGTGCTTCTCCACGGATGATTTTACTGTTATCTCCATTTCCGGCATATACACCGATATGATGCTCCACAACCTCATAGCTGGCAGGAATTCGTTTTAATTCCTTGTAGACTTCATCTTCTAACTGATGCCATCCCTTGGGGAATCGTTCCATCAGGGTATTTTCTTCCAGATAGTGTGATTCTACCGTGGTTTTGATTCCGGAAAGATCCACTGCACGTTTTCCCTTTGGGCGCGGTTTCCTCACCGGAACAGTATCTTCCAGTAAAGGTTCCTCTGCAAACCCATTCTCTGTCAGGATTTCTGCTTCATTGAAAACATTCGGATGATCCAGATCAAAAGAGAGCTGTCCCTGAATGGGCAGGTTCTTTTCAGAACTTCGTCCGAAGCGCTGCTGGGTCAGAATGGCGACCTGCTCCTTCAGATCTTCTATCTGCTTCATAAGCTGCTCATTCTGCTTCTGGATAACAGCGGACTGTTCGGAAAGAAGCCTGAAATTTTCACCCTGCTGAAGGAGCAGCATGATAATGGTTTCCTTTGGAAGAGTATTCAGTTTTTCTTCTGTTAATAACTGATTTTTCATACCATAAGTATACCACAATAAGTCGCTGAAAGCAGCATATTTACTGGATTTTT
>JAQXYZ010000121.1 GCA_029226935.1 Bacillota bacterium
CACTTAAAAGCTTTCCTTCATCCCATTTTTCGGTCAGTGCCGTATAATATTGATCCAGCACCTCCCCATACTGCTCATTGTAAGAGGAAGCCGCATCTCCCTCGTATTCGAAATCCTCTTCTATAGCTTCCTCTTCTACATCTTCCTCTTCTACAGCTTCCTCTTCTACAGCTTCCTCTTTTACAGCTTCCTCTTCTATCTCACCAATCTGTTCAACATTCACTGTTTCTGACTGCACATCCTCATCCGAACCACAGGCAGAAATTGAAAATGCCATTACGCAGGCTGCACATAACCATAATAATTTTTTTCTTTTCATATTTTGTTCTCCTTGCACTACATACAATCAATCATGTTTCTTTCTGCTTCCTTCAAAATAGCAGAAACGTCTGCACCCTCTATATCCAGATTTTCCGCCCTGCAATCTGTCAAGCAGCTGCCTTGCAAGAAATAATGTTCTTGATTCCTTTCGCACACAGGCGTTCACAAATAATATTTTTTCCATCAAATCTGCACCTTTCTATGCAGAACAGAGGCTGTATAAGCCTCTGTTCCTGCTGACATTTCTATTTTTTATATCCTTGTCAAGCCGCATTCGGAGTTGCCGCTGCATCCGGGAGCGGTGTCGACTCAGGATTTGATACCGGTGTAGGTGCCACTGTTGGAGTCGGTTCCACTGTTGGAGTCGGTTCCGCTGTCGGTATGGATGTTGGCACTGCCGATGATGCAGGTGTCGGGCTTGGTGTTACTTCTGTATCCGGTGCTCCTGTGGGCAATGCCGATGGAACTACAGTTGCCATAGGTGTCGGCGATACTGTTGCTTCGGGAGTCCCCATAGGCGTCGCGGTCGGTGTCGGCGATACTGTAGGTGTTGCGGTGGGTACCAACGCTGTCGCAGATAAACGTCTCATGGAAAACATTGTGGGGGCTTCCGAACTGAATTCAGGCAGTTGGTCTGTCTTAAAACAGCTTAGCTTACCTTCACTATTTCCACACTCAATCAGAAGTCGCCTTCCATCCCGCACATTCGAATACTCTACTTCCTCAAGCACTATGTCTGAACTCAGTTCATATGTTTCCTTCGAATACCATGTGCTTACATCTCCACCCGGCTTCTGGAGGCTCTGTATAATGTACTGATAAGTAGTAGTATCATCATTTATTAATTGGTTCCAATCAGAATCAGCCTCATTAACTGCTATGTCTCCGCTCTCTTTCTTTATCATAATGAGCTTCCATTTAATTGTCTCTTCTTCATTGGACTCTTCTTCACTTGCCGCTTGCTTTTCAAAAATAAGCTGCGCGTTCTCACTTTCGGAATCACTGTTCAGTCTTACGTTCACGCTCATGAAAGTGCCCTCGGTTGTTGTTTCAATTGGAATTTTTTCACTACGATCTTCAATGCCAATCTGATACTCCGTTGCACCTCGATAACCTGTTACATCAAATTCCTTCTTATTATTATAGGTATCGGAAAAATCAGAAAAATCCAAAAAGCCTGTCAGGTAGTCTCTGGTTTCTATTCCGCCTTCACTGTTTACTGCCTCCATGGAAGCGGCATAGAGATAGAACGTCACATTCGTAACCTCTTCTTCAGTATCCTCATCCTTATATGTTATGTTCAAAGATGTATTATCCACCAGTTCCACACTGCTAATCACATCAGTCCAATTCTCTTCTGTGGAACCTCCCAGGAGTTCCTTGAGAGAGCCACCCTCAAAGTAATCTGTATTATCATCTGAATCTTTAACTACTACCATCAGGTCTCTGTCTTCCCACACATCAGAATAGCTCTTTGAGGTCAAAGTAATCGTATCCGATAAGGAATAGATTGCATTTGAATAACATACGCCTTCTTTGCCTTCAACTTTATATCTGTAATACCCATAAGAATAATCTTTGTCCAGCGTATAACTATGGAATTGTCTGAGCTCCTTATCATAACTATAATACGCACCACCAATAACATCAATTCCATCCAGTTCCCAGGTATCATTCTCCACATCTAAAACAAAATTAATCTTTGCATCATCCCTTGCAATGTACTTGCCATCAGCCTCCTGAGAATAGGTCTTTACATCCACCATTCTGAATGTCTTAAGCTCACTATCAATTTCATCCATATCTTCAGTCGTTGGAACAGGGATACCGTCACTGCCATTTACCCGAATCCAGTATTCATATTCATCAATGGCTTCCGTCTTATCTATATCCTCCCATATCTGCATAAGCGGTTCCGAAATTCCGGTGGCAAAGTCATAGAGAAGCTGCGAGGTAAGATATTGTCCTCCATAGATTACTTCACCCGTCTCCTTCTTCATATCCATTTTACTGCTAAGATAAAACTCTGTGCTATACAGTGTTTCCCTAATGTATTGCTTTTTATCAGGATTGAAATATACCCGAAGCGTATTATTCTCTCCGGCTTCAATTTTTTGAATGATATCTTCCCACTCACCTTGAACCGCCGGAACATTCTGATATACATATTTATTCAAAAAGTTCTTGTATGTAGGAAATATTTTCATATCCCCATAATATGCCTCATATTTCGTCTTATGAAGCGATTTGAAATTTTCAAAATAAATGGTAACACCATGGATTCTCTCAGTTTCCTGTGTTGACTTCTGATAAACGATTGCCCCCGTTCCATCCACTGACAGCAGATTTCTTAAGTTTGTCATATGCTCCGAAGAAATCCCCTTCTGCTTCAACAAATCCAGAAAATGGATCAAATCAATCTGACAAAAAGTGCTCAGATCCTCATTCCATCCAAACTCCATTACCTCATCTCTTGCTGCAACAAATTTGGAATACCAGTCAGGATCTGTATCGGCATATGTCATCATGTCTCTTGCCCATGCCTCAAATTCATCCCCCAATTCCAAAATCTTGTTCAGATTAACCAACGACATGGTCTGAACCTGATTCAGATTGTAAGAAGACTTGTTCTTACAAAAATCATCTACAATCTTTTTTCCTATTGTTTCTATATCATTGCCCTGCAAGAGTTTGGGGAATTCACTGTACTCCCAGCCGCCGCGCTCTATCTCTTCCGAAGAAATATAGTAATTTCCATACTGCGCCAGCACTGCCATCACCTCAATAGAGGACATCAGACAGGCATCCATACCGATAAAACTCCACTTCTTACCGTCCTTTCTCAGCTTACTGCTGTTAAAGGCAGAGCCAAGTTCAGGAAGCTCCAATAAATCTTTTTCATCACTATCCGTTTTTACATTCGCATCAATACATACACCTGCCACACCGGAGCCATGATTCCAGAGGATAATGCTGTATTCCTCTGCCTTGTAATGGTCGTATGCAAAATCCATAAACCCTGCCAGTAATGCAGGATTTCCCATATTCTTCCCATCGACCCCCAAGGGCAGGTCTCTAAGGTCTGCCACCTTCTTTAAGGTATCTTCATTCAACAGATCACTTGCCTCTCGGGAGCTAAAGGTAGTTGCCTGAGGATGTACTTCATAAATCACTGCATTTTTATTTCCACAGCTATTCATTAAATATTGCTGGCTGGTATTGCTATTACTCCAATCTACATTCCCACCCAAAAGGACAAGCACATTTACCTCATCAGAATCAAAATTTGAACTGATAAGCCCACTCAAATCCGTCGGTATCTGCGAAATAAGGTCAGAACCACAAAGGTAGATGAGCATGGTATGCTTTTTCTTTGCTGTATCTCCATCCGTAGGAAGTGTCATTTCCTTTCCTGTCTCATCCGTACAAATATACTGAGAAAGGTCAATCGGTGTAATTTCACTGTAAACCGGAAATGAGTAACCATTGGGACCCTTTTCTTCCCCGCGGGTTACCGTGATTTCCTGTTCTCCTCCCGAACCTGAATCTCCGGATGTTTCCGGCACCGCAGTGGGCTTAGGAGTAGGTTTGGGAGTCGCTGTAGGAGAAGCCGTTGGTGTTGGTGTAGAAGTTGGCGAAGTTGCACTCCCTTTTTGTTTTTTATTACTGCCTGACGCTGTATTTTCTGAATCGGATGCATCTGCTTCTTCGTTCTTTCCATTCTGCTCCGACTCCTGAACTTCCGTCATACCCGATTCATTCACAGAAGGCTCTTTGAATGGGATCTGCGCTTCCTCTTGCTGCATATTCTGCAATGTTCCAATTGCTCCGCTTGAATCCCCCGCCGCATTTTTTCCGGCATTTTTCTGATAAAGACTTACAGCTCCATAGGCGCCGATTCCTGACAGCAATACCAGCGCCAGAACGATTCCTGCGGTTGCAAGCTTATGTTCCTTCAGCCATCCCATCATGAGAAGGCTCTTTTTGCTTTTTTCTCCCTGCTGTTCATCTTCCCACTTTTTCATTTCACTGTTCTCGCTTTCTACCTTTCGAATACTTTCAGTTTATGTTCCAAATCGTAACTAAAAAAAATCATTAATATGTATATTGTTTCATTATAACATAACAGGGTCACAAAAGGGACACAAAAACTCCCCATTCAACCGTTTCCGGCAGAATGGGAAGCCTTACTTGCTCATATTATTTCAGTAATGCATTAATGTTGTCCATATAATATTCTGTCAAATCAACTCCCGAACGGGCACCGATCAGAACTTCTCCAATCAAATTTCCCTGGCTGTCCACGAAAATTGTGGTAGGCGTATAGATCGTATACTGTCCAACCAATTCCAACAGCTGTTCATTCATTACAAGCTGTGTAAATTTGACGCCGGCCTTTTCGGCAATTGCAGCTGCCAATTCCCCATTTTCTTCCCCATCTACACACAAGCCAATGATATTGGCATTCTCAGGGAGCTGTTCAAATGCTGCCTGAAGCTCAGGCATTTCTTCACGGCAGGGTCCACAGCCTGTTCCCCATATATTAATCATTGTCACCTCATAATCCTTGAAGATATCCTGTGTCACATTATTTCCGTTCAGATCCACTGTCTGGAAGGAGGACAGATTAATTGCAGATGCTTTATCTGCCGCTGCCTGCTCCTGTGCCTCATAGTCAACCGCATGTGCCGGGAAGATAACCAGATTTTCTTTAAGTTCATCCATAGAATCAATTACATATTGAAATAGCATAAGATCTGTCTCGCTGTATCCCTCTGTGGGAAGTGCTTCATTATAACAGAAATAGTAGTCCTTTCCTCCAAAGGTTCCTACTTTTTCTACATAGGAAAAGCGATTTCCATAATCACGGTCTGCAAAGAACGCTTCTGTGCTTCCTGCATCTCTGGTAATGATTGCAACGAATGGAAAGCCGGTTTCAAATATCTTGTAGTATGCTTTCTGTTTCTTCTCTTTTGAAACATTCAAATCCTCATTGATTTTTTTAAATTCCTGAACTGTCTCTGATTTACCAATGCAAAATACCAGAGCATTTCCACAGTAATCCAAATATAAGTGATCGCCCAGTTCATCAACGTGTTCCCAATCATTCCATCTGTCAGGAATACCAAGCCCAAACCCATACTCTTCCATGTTTAACGTTGCCTCAGGTGCCTCATTCCCCTTGACAGTTTTCATGCCCTCTTCGGTATACTCTTCATTAAAATAGACATCTTTCCATTCACCATCTTTAATGGTAATGGTCTCTTTTTTCTTTCCACAACCTACCAGTGCTCCCACTGCCAAAGCAAGTACCAATAAAGCTGCTGTCAACTGTTTCTTTTTCATATTTTCCTCCATTCTTCTGCCCTGTGGATACAACCCTTCGGACAGGCATCCATACAGTTTCCACACCGAATACATTCCGGTGAGTTAATATCTTTGGTAACTTCAACTCCCATTTTACAGGTTCGCTCACACGTCTTACAGTTGACACATTTGCTCTTGTCAACTGTAAGACGGTACAGACTGAATTTATTAAAGAAGGAATAAAACGCTCCCAAAGGACATAGATATTTACAGAATGGTCTGTATATAATCATGGAAAGCACGATAATCAAAATTAATATGGATAACTTCCATCCGAATAATCCACCTATAGAGTTTCTTAACGGCGCATTTAGAGTAATTAGCGGCAATCCTGCTCCAAAGGTTCCTGCGGGGCACACATATTTACAGAACCATGTCTTTCCAAACCCAAACTCATCTCTCACAAATATGGGGAGAATGAGCACAAATAAAAATAACATCACATATTTCAGATAGCGAAGATACCTGTCCAATTTAACAGGAAGTTTTACCTTTTTAACCGGAATCTTATGAAGAAGATCCTGAAGCCATCCAAAGGGACATAAGAATCCACATATTACCCTTCCCAGCAGAACGCCGAACAGCATCAACGTTCCAAGTACATAGAAGGGAAATCTGTATTTATATCCGCTAAGCAATGACTGCAAAGCACCAATTGGGCATGCTCCCAGCGCTCCGGGGCAGGAATAGCAGTTTAATACAGGCACGCAGAACTGCTTTGATTTTCCGGTAAAGATACTGCCCTTCTGATAACCAATGGCATAACCGTTAAACAATACCGTTGCCAGTAGCTGTATGATATTTCTTTTTGTTTCCTGTTTTACCTTTTTCATTTGTTTCTATCCCTCATCCTATTCCAATGCACTGAAGGCAGACACTTACTGCCTTTTTCAGCACCTCTAACTGTTCTCCTCTGATAACTCCAAAGGTAATACTGGCAGCAGCCAGTACCAGAAGGGAAATTCTCAGTGTCCAGAGCTTCTTTTGTTCCATTCCTGTAATCATTCCTTTCTCTGATATTCTTTTCTGACCTCTTAAATGACAAATTTTCTGTTGAATTTTCCAAAGTCCTTATTCATTATAACATCCAAAGGTCACAAAAGAGACGCAAAAGGGACACATTCACTCTTTTGTGCCCCTTTTGCATCATATTTTTTTCCACATAGTCAGAATATTTTCATGGTTTTCATAAGTGTAACTGTATCCATCCATATTTTTCTTCATGAGATAAATTCCCAGACCGCCCACTTCTCTCTCCTCTGCCGGAAGAGTCACATCGGGTTCCGGCTTATCCAGCGGATTAAATGGGATGCCCTGATCTCTAAACCGAAAAGTAAAGGTCTTCTCACAATCGTCATAGTCAATACCCAGCAACATTTCCCCCGTCTTTTCGGGGTAAGCATAGTGAGCAATATTGACAAAGATTTCTTCGATGGAAACTGTGATCTGCATTAAAGTCCTCATTGGACACTCTGCCTTTTCAAGTTCTTCCTCTGCAAATGCTATCACCTTATTTAAAGCAGCATCTTCTGCCGGGAAACTCTGCTCTGTCACAAAACCGCCTCCTCCTGTGCATGCTTTCGAAAATCCAACATCAACATAGTAATATCATCAAACTGCGGTGCTTCTCCTACGAACTGATCTAGCTCCGTTTTCAGCTTCCGAAGCACTTCTTCTGTTCCATCAGAACTATGCTTGTTCATGAACTCCAGCAGCCGTTCTTTGCCATAGAGCTGCTTATCTGTATCAGTAGCCTCGGTAACCCCATCTGTATAGAGGAACAACCGATCGCCGGGCTGCAAGTATAATTCGTTTTTCTGATATCCTGCAAAATCAGTTAACGCCAGCACAAAACCGGGCTTTGATTCTAAATAGACAAACTTCCCACCCTTAAGTTTAAGA
The DNA here is from genome assembly GCA_029226935.1 of Bacillota bacterium. Taxonomy (GTDB): domain Bacteria; phylum Bacillota; class Clostridia; order Lachnospirales; family Lachnospiraceae; genus Suilimivivens. The sequence continues at coordinate 7,591 of JAQXYZ010000121.1, forward strand.
AGAGGCGCTTCATGGCCGGCATTCGCATAAGTAAGTTTTCCGCTTGTCAGCTCCAGAATGCCCATCCACGCTGTCACAAACAGCCCCATGTCATTCCCCTCACTGAGCAGGCGGTTGACATTTGCAAACACTTCATTTACTTCCTGCCCTGTCTGCGCCTGATTTTTAATCAGTGTTTTGGCAATGACCATAAACAGTGCAGCAGGAACCCCCTTGCCTGAAACGTCTGCAATTACAATCGCAAGATGATTTTCATCCAGCATAAAAAAGTCATAAAAATCTCCTCCAACCTCTTTTGCCGGTGTCATAGTCGCATACAGTTCAAACTCCTCATGCTCCGGAAAGGGAGGGAAAATACAGGGGAGCATATGTGCCTGAATATCCGATGCCAGAGAAAGCTCCGTATTAATCCGTTCCTTTTCTGCGGTTGCACTCTTTAAGTCTTCCATATAAAGCTCCATATCCCGAATCATGGTAATATATGATCTTGCCAGATTGCCCACTTCTGTAGAATCCCCTGCGTATTTCTCACATTCCTCCATCATCTCCCTGCGCTTTACATCATCGGAATGTGCCACATAATAGCGTTTTGCAATCTTTGAAAGATTTTCAATGGGAAGGGCAATTCTTTTTTCTGTAAACCACATAAATCCCATGGAAAGAGCAAAATAAAAATTAAATGCCACCATCTCAAACAAGTACATCTGCCCCCAGAGACTTAAGGTGCTTTCGCTCGTATTCAACCTGTCAGTCACATAAACCGATGCTCCAATCAAGAAACAGATACCGATACCTGTAATGATCGTATTAATAATCATTCTCTCATTTAAGGAAAAGGTAAACACCTTTTTCCTTTCATCACTGCGCAGATTCTCAAGATACCTCTGCAGGAAATGTCCCCCAATTAAAATAGGACAGCCATACAACAATCCCGCATCAAAGCTCTTAAAGAAAAGATAAAGATTCTGAATGGAAATAAAATCTGTTACGGAATAGGCCTGATTAAGAATACCGGTACAAAGGACAATCAAAAGCGAATCAATCAGCATTACCAGACAGAACCGCAGCATCCTTGCGATGCTGTCAAGGCAGAATTCACTTCCATCCCGCTCCGTATTCAATCTCCTCCACAGAAAATAGGGCACCATCCCATACAAAATCTGCTGCAGACTTCCTATCATGGCATAAGAAATTTCATACCCTGACAACAAATCAGCCGCAAGATTTCCTGCCGCGCAGCCCAAAGCTGCCGGCAGACCGAAAATCAATCCCAGTACAGGCGTCAATGCCGTATCCGGGCGCATCTCGGTTATATTGGCTATAGACATCCACATTTGAAATGGAATTGTTAAAATCAGAAACAGGAAACCACTGAGCAGGAATATAATCCCTGCATTCTCATACCGGTTGGTTTTTATTTTCATAAGGATTCCCTTCTTAAGGACTATTCAAACTGAAAAACATCTGCAAATCCGGTCACATTAAATACTTCCATCACAATGTCACCTGCATTACGGATTACCATATTCTGTTTTGCCAGCTTGAACAGGGAAAACAGTACCCGCAGCCCTGCTGAAGAAATATATTCCAAATCCTTAAGGTCAAAAACCAGTTCCGTTGCATTTGCCATTGCTTCCTTTACTTCCTTCTCAAGCTCCGGCGCTGTCATGGTATCCAGTCTGCCTTCCACCTTTACTGTTAATTTGTTTGCAACCAGTTCTTTTTCTATTTTCATTTTTCTTTCCTCCACTAAAATTTCTTCACTATTATAATATCAACATAATTTGTCCTTGCACCTACAATAACCTCATCCGCAATGTTTGCGACAATAGACTTTTCTAATTCATCCCAGACTTCCATATTCTGTTTTTCTTGCTCTCTGTACTGGGTCAGCGTCCAAATCTGTTCATATGCGATTGCCGGGCTGGTAAGAACCATGGAATTTCCCATATCATAGTTTGAAAAGCATATTCCATTTACCGGATCATTCATCATATTGTCTGCAATTTCCCTGACCTTCCCCATAAATCCGCTGTATGCCTTGTTTTGATTATCTGTGGAAAGCTGGACAAATTTTTCCTTCGTCCACTCTTCTACCCTTATATCGGAATGAAGACGCAGGTTATAGGTTTTGCCTCTGTTTTCCACATAAAATGTCCCCTTCACAAACCCAAGAATACCTTTCTGCATACCCAGCAATTCTTCGGCAAGCAAACGCAGTTGAAGCGTCTCTTTTTTGGTCATCTGATTGTACTGTGCAACCTTCTCCACTTCCTGCAATGCATGTGCAATGTCAGGATCTCTTCCTTCCAGGATACATTCGTCCGATTTCATATTTTTCTCCCTTCTTGTATGTAAAATGGTATGAACCAAATCTGGTGTAACCCCAGTATCTTGTATATAACATATTTTTTATAGCATATCAAGTGTAACTAAACCGTAACCGATAAAAAGCAGTCTACACTTTTATGGAGGAGCAAATTTATAAAAATAGATGTTACCGTTAATTTGGGAGTAATCTTTTCTGCCGGAATATACGACCTGAATTTTTCTTTTTCGTTTATTTTCATTCTCCCATTCATACAGAAATTTTTTAATCCGCGGTTGTAATCACCTGAATGTCCTCTGCCACATTCATATCCGTGATCCTTCCGCCACGAACCGTAAATCTGACTGCCGGAGTGTAATATTCATCTCCTCTGGTATCCTTAAAGGTTATGAACTCAACATAATCTCCATCATCAAGGAACCGATCCTCCAGTTTCGTGTTACCTTTGTACCTGAATGCTTTCCCATACTCAATGGTATAGCTATCCTCATCCATACCATTGGTATAGTAAATAGGACGAATCTTAGCTCCCGGCTCCACATTTCGGGTAATACGGTTTACAGTGTCTGCTTCAACATCCGAATTTGGGTACATGTCTACGACTCCTGCAATACTCATCTCTTCCGTTTCAAAATCATAACCAAGAAGCAGGTAAGAATCTACACCGTTGTAGGAAACTGCTGCCCTGTATCTGATAGAAGACTCTGTTTCGTCCACCTTCTCTACCATCAGGAAATGTCCATCAATGGAAACCCATTCCCCATCAAATGAGGTTTGAATATTTCCCTCACCATCAAAGGACAGGAAGTTATCGCCACCATAATAAACTGCCTTTCCATCATCCTCATCCATTCTGAAAAGATCCAGCGTCATACTCTGAATCAGAGTCTCCTGTTCCTCATCCACGGGCACGCTGAAGTTTCCGTTTCCATCCAGCTTAGGAACTGCATTTGCCATGTTCTTAAGTGGTGTAGTGTCAAGAACTCTTGCTTTTCCATATCCCTTTTCATCTGCATAAGCCTGTAATTCGTCATTCAGGCAGCCTGCAAATTTATAGTAATAAAGTGCATTAATATCCTGATTGTCACATACTTCATCCATATATTCCAAATACTTGTGCAAACCATAAACATCGTCAATGTCTGTAGGAAAGTAAACAGAAAGCCCCTTTGATTCTTTTCCATAGGAGGTCGCTCTGCGATAAAGAACCGCATCCTCCAATGTCATCTGAACCTTCTGCGTTTCTGAAGGATACTCCTCTGCAAGATTTTCCATGAATACCCCTAAATCCACTGTATTATAATAATTATAGACATTGCATCCGTACCTTACGGAGCCATTGGCAGCACGACCTAGCTGTGTAAGGACTCCCGGATCATTCATTGCATCTTTAAGCGCTGCTGCTGCAAATTCTCCATAAGCCTCATAGACTTCATGCGCTTTGGGAATATCAACCACAGAGAAGGTACACATATTTTCTATATTCATCCATGACAGCACTGCGGACTGATTTGCATAATATTCAATATAGGAATCTGCAATTGCTTTTCCCACCTGGGCAGCGTTCATTCCCGGATTCTGTACCAATTTATCGGCCCAAGTTGTATAATCCCAGCCATCTCCAGGTTCCAGTTCCTCACTTCCCACCAGATATTGTCCGTATCCATTTAAGCTTTCTGCCACCTCAAGGGATGCCATCAGGCAGGCATCAAATCCAATAATTTCATAAGGTGGTTTGGAAGGGTTGCTGCCATGGGCACTTGCCAGCGCCTCCCGTATTTCTTTCAAAGTCAGACCATCGTGTCCATAGAGTTCATCAGCGCCAAATCCAAAAGCGCCGCCGCCGTGATCCCAGAAAATCAGCATCTCATGATCTGCCGAATAGTTCTTCTTACAGAATTTCAGGAAATCTGACAGTGTTTTTGCATCCCCTGTATTCTGTGGAACGTTGTTCTCCACTTCCCTGAAACCTTTGCTGTCATAGACAAAACGCTGGGAACGGTTGGGATTAATGCCGGTCTTTCCCCAACTGGTAGCCCCGCCAGTCTGATAGACTACCTTGATATTATCGGGAAGTGCAACCGCAAGCATCTCTTCTATATCGTTGGTTGCACAGGGAGTATATTCACTTGCTCCTTCTTCCTCCTGTTCTTCCACCTGCTTTACCGGAAGGTACATAAATGCCGGGAAATCCAGTCCCTGGCTGCTGATTTCTGATGCAAAAGTTGCAAGTCTTGCACGTCTGACAGTCTTTGCCTCTTCTTTATACGCTTCTGCCTCCCCTGCAACCAGAGCCCTGGTCAGGTCAGAAAGTTCAACAATTTCGTTGCTTTCCAGATTGCTTCCGCAGACATAGACGTAAATTGCCCATGTATCATCCTCATCATAGGACTTTGTCCGGGCAATCAATGCATCCCCTCTCTCATCGAGTGGTGCTATCTTAAGGATTTCCTCCAAAGATGCCTTCTGCTCTAAACAAGCGTCCCTAAACTCAAGCAGTGCCGCAATGAAAATCTTTTGTCCGTAAAAGAGCAGAAAAGCTCCTGTAACTGCAGCCGCCACCAATACAACGCTAACACGTTTTACCCAGTGCAGAATCTTTCCCTTCCGGTCAAGATTCCTGTATTTTTCCTTTTTCTTTGCTTTCTTTTCGGAACGAACGGCTTTCTTCTTTGCTTTTTTTTCAGCACGAGCCGCCTTTTTTTCGGCTTTCTTTTCTGCCTGGGATGCCTTTTTTTCTAATTCTTCCTCAAGCTGTAAAGTTTTTTGTTCTTTATTGTTCATCCCATATTCCTCACTTTCATGATTTCCTCTATTATATAACAACAACAGTCACAAAAGAGACACAATCAGAGACATCTTTTGAATTTATTGTTTTGGTAAATGAATGCAGGCAGTTGTCCCGCTTCCCGGCTTGGATACGATCTCCAGTGTACCATTACACATGATGCGGACCCTTGTCCTGACATTTTCTATTCCGGTATGGCTTCGTCCGTCATCCGGCACATTTCCAACCTCAAAGCCGATGCCATCATCCACTATGCAGACTTCAAAGCTGTTCTCCTCCTCTCTCGTTGTAATCGTTATCGTCCCTCCTCCATTTTTTTTGCTTAAGCCATGCTTGACCGCATTTTCTACAAGAAGCTGAACCGAAAGTGCCGGCAGCATAAACCCATCTGCCTGAAGGTCATATTGAATATTCAACTCCTCCTCAAAACGCATCTTTTCCAATACCAGATAATTGGCAACATGCTCCAGCTCCTTTGCAATCGGAACCGGTACATTACTTTTCACAGAATCAAGATTAACTCTCAGATAATCCGAAAAATGACTTACTGCCTTCTGTGCTTTTCCGGGTGAAGTCCCGCACAGATAGTAGATTGTATTAAGCACATTATAAAGAAAGTGTGGTTGAATCTGCGAAAGCACAAGCCGCATCTGCATTTCACCGGTTTTCTTTTCCTGCTCCACCAGTTCATTGGTTCTCTTAACCAGTTCCCGCATATATTCCACCTGGGCATTCATAAAAATCCAAAGTACCGAAATGGTAATAGCAAGATTCAATAATGCAATCCCATAATAAAAGAGCTGAATAGAAACTGCAGCCGCCGGAAGAAATATATAGGAAAGAAGTGCAACGATCCTGTTTCTGCTTATCCGTTTCCGATAATATATAATCATCACTCCACATACAAGCATCCCTAAAAGTCCCATTGCCTGCAAAACAAAAAACCAGTCTTTCCGGTAATAAAAATTCCGGACATCAAAATCATAAAATATGGGAAAGAATTGGTTAAGCAGACACCCAAAAATTCCGGCACCGCCAAGACCGTATACCAGAATGTACCAAATCCTTCCAACGCCCCGTTTTTCATCAATCAGTCCGACAACATAATGAAAAAAGGCCAGCAATAGCAGATTACAGCTGGCAAATACCATTCCATTACTAAGCCGCACCATAATATACCCCAGCGTTCCTTCGTCCCCCCTGAATGCCCATGCCATCACATCCATGCACAAAAGCAGGGCATTTAAAAGAAGCATCTTAAGCAGACGGATGTTTGTTCTGTAATTGACCATCCTTCCCATATAAACACATGATGCACACAAAATACAAAAAACAATTCCCCATATTTCCAGTGCGATATGTACAACAGCCATCAGACTCATTCCGAATCCCCTGCCTTTCAAAATCCCCTTATTATGTTAATCTTCCCCACGTTTCCAACAGCCCGTGGGTATATTCACTCCAGCTATACTGCACCATGTATTCTCCCCGATAGGCATTCACTGCCTCAGGCTTTCCTGCTATGAAATCAAAATAATCACACTCAATCTTATCGGGAAGGATTGCCGTCATCCCTCTCTGTCTTACAAAGACATCCCCGCAGCCTGCCCGGGTCAATGTGGCAAACAGGTCTGCCCGGAGATTTTTCATGTAAGAGCTATGATTTCCCTGCTTCACATCATCTTCCCATAAAATCTCCATAATATCCTGGTTGCTGCAAAGCGCACCGTTTCGGTCAATCAGATAAGCAAGCAGCTCTTTGGTTCTGTTATACTGGAACTTCAGCGGTTTACCATCCACAAACACCTCAAAATTTCCGAAAGTTACCACTTTCATGCGCTTTTTTTCATCCGTCAAAAGAGGATAACGCAGATTTTTCATCTCATTTTTTATTTTCTCAGCCGTTACAGGTTTGAGACAGTATCCGCTGGCATGTATTCGAAATGCATTTTCCGCGAACTCTGCATATCCAGTGGTAAAAATGATATTTATTTGGGGATTGGTTTCCTTTAGCTTTTCTGCCAGCGTAAGTCCATTCATTTCCCGCATTTCCATGTCAAGAAAAGCAATATCAAATTGTTTTTCTTTGGCACATACAAGTGCCTCTGATGCCCTTCTGAATCCTCTGATTTCTGCCTTCATTCCTTCCACTGCACTATGGATTTCCTTCATAGCGCTCTCCAGAGCCATTCTTTCATCATCAACCACAAGTATCTTCACTACTTCTACTTCCTCCATTGTATGTTCCTTTTCCAGCCGCACTCTGCTTAGTTCTTTCTACTATGAGCAAAACACATAACAGTCTCTCCCCTCTTTTTTGGCTGTGTAAAGTGCATCATCCGCATGCATAAAAAGCTTATGATAATCTTCTCCATATTCCGGACAGATTGCTACTCCCATGCTTGCCGTGACAAATCCGCTTCCATCGGGATGCTTAATCAAATGAAGCTGAGAGACTACTTTATTCAGAGTAAATTCTATTTCACTCCTGTTTTTCCTTCCCCCAAGCCAGATCTGAAATTCATCTCCTCCAAATCTTCCGCAGATGCTTTCTTCCCCAAAACACTGACAAAGGATCTTTCCCATATTGTGCAGAACCATGTCCCCATACACATGACCATAGTTATCATTCACTGATTTAAAATGATCAATATCCATAATAATGAATGCACCATAATGTTCTCCGATGCACATGGTTTCCTTCACTCTCTGTTCAAATGCTGCCTTGGTAAGACATCCTGTCAGGTGATCTGTGTCACGCTGCTTCTCTATGTAACGTCTCTGCATCATTTCCCGCAGCTTTGTCCTCATGATGCTCATATGAATCACGCTGCCTACAAAAACGCTGCACAGCGCATTTACCGTGTCGGTAAATGCAAGGTAATAGGATTTTTGATGTAAATCAATGGGAATAAATACTGCTATAATCACACAAAAGTAAACAAACACCCTCCACGGTCTGTCGATAATCAGCATTGGCGCCGCAAGCAGGATCAGGCAGAAGGTTGTGCCCGAAATATCATTTCGAATAACAGTATTAAGTACAATTGCATAGCCAAACATCACACTCATGGCAGCATACCATAGCGGAATGATAAATCTTCTTCCTTTTTGTTTCAGCAAACCACACACCAGCCATATGACCAGAAAACACAATCCGGTAAGTGAATATGCCGGTCGGTTTGGCGCCATGGTTTCCGAAATAAAAGTAGCTGCCATAAGACCGGTAAACATCAATACCAGACACAGCGAGACCATTCGTAAGGATTTGCGGTTTTTTTCATAAATTTCATTTTCAATTTCCATGTATTCCCGCTTAGTGATACCACCACAGGTCAGATTACAAACTATCTTTTCATAAAAACTCCTCATCGCTTCCTCCCCTTAAATCATTCCGCCATTCCCGGCAAATCAGGACTTTTACTTGATAGATTTAATATTGCTAAGCTGGGCGTTTCTTGTCTCTGCCCAGGAGTATTGTCTCATATATTCTCCTCCATAGTTCTTGATTGCCTCCCGGTCTCCCTCAAGAATACGGTACAAATCACATTCCACCTGTTGGGTTAAAAGATATCTTTTTCGCCCATCAGAAGAAATTATATCCTCAATTCCCTTTTCTTTCAAGCTATCCAGCATACGTTTGTAGGTCATCCGATATAAAGACTGGGTATTTCCATCAGCAGTCCGCTCCGGCCAGAGACAGGAAATTGCTTCTCCCGTAGTCACTCCCTCACCTCCCCTGTCTACAAAAAAAGCAAACAGCTCCTCCACCTTAGACCTCCCCCAAATCATTCTTACCCCATCTACAAAAACTGTAAATCCCGGTATCGTCTGTATTTTGATTCTCTTTACCGGCAATGGGCAGAACTTAGCCACCTTAGTCAACTCTTTTCTGATCTCCTGCCGCGTATAAGGCTTAAGAACATATCCTATCGCCTCCACTCCAAATGCCTGCAACGCATATTGTGCAAATGCGGTAACAAAAATAATGCAAAGATCCGGCACAATCTTTTTCAGTTCCCTTGCAAGCAAAAGCCCATGCATCTCCTGCATTTCCAAATCAAGAAATGCCGCATCTACATGGTGTTCTTTGCTCCATGCAATCGCATCATTTCCTCGCTGGAACAGCTGCAAATCTTCTATTTCAGGGAAGTCCATAACCGTAAACCGGAAATTATCCAATGCAGGTTTTTCGTCATCTACGCAAATTATATTCATTTTCATTCTCCTTAAAGATTATTTTCTGCGGAAAAGGAATCTTGATGATAACGGTTGTTCCCTGTCCTTCCCTGCTACGGATCTCCAGCTTTCCATCTACCATATATTCCAGACGGAATCGCACGTTGCTAAGCCCAACAGAATCCTCCCCAATCTCACTTTCCTTTGAAAAACCTATTCCATCATCTTCTATCGTAATCACAATATTCGCCCCATCATTTTTTGTGCTAAGATAGATTGTACCATCCACCCCTTTGGGTAAAATACCATGCTTAATAGAATTTTCAACGATAGGCTGCAATACAAGCGGAGGAATTTGAAAATCCGTTACCTCAAGCTCTGTCCGGAAGGAAATCCGGTCTCCAAACCGCACCTGCTCCAATACCACATAATCCCCAAGATGTTCAAGCTCCTTAAAAAATGGAATTGGTTCATCCTCCTGCATAATGTCTATATTGCTGCGAAGATAGTTGGCAAAACGTACCACGGTCTCATCTGCCTTTTGGGCATCATACTTGCACATTCCACTGATTGCATTTAACACATTAAAAATGAAATGGGTTCTAATCTGGCTCATTGCCAGTACAATCCGGCTGTTGCGCAGTTTTTCTTCCAGCTTTTCAGCCTCTATGGAGGTTCTGTGATGAAATGCCACTACCCTGACAGCTCTCACAAGCAGATACATAAGCAGGAACATAAAAACTATCTTAATCAGAAGTCCACCCGGCAGGAAATTCATTCGTCCGTTGATCAGTTCTATCAAAGCCGCACCAAGGAAAACCACATATACCCCCAAAAGAAGTCGCTTATCCCTCTTACCATGAAGCATTGCGCGAATACAAATTCCCATGAAGACCACTGCTGCCAGACCGCTTATAACTGCCCAATAAGCTTCACCGTCAAAGACCTCAATAACACCCAGCAGTGAGAGGGTAAGCAATACGCCATCTGATACCCCCAGCATCAGGGTCAGGACATTGGCAGCTTTTCTTTTTTTTCCGGTAAGTGTCTTGCGAATACAGTTTGCAAACTCAAGCCCTGCAAACATCATGCAGTATTGACGCATGCAGATATTGAACAGGTAGTTTTTACTTCTAAAGCAGGTATCCATCGTGTCCATCAGAATATAACCACCCATGGAAAGTGTCATCATTCCCATACTGAATAGCAGTCCTGCCATAGGAAGTCTCTGTGTCAGATACCCCAGAGCAATTCCAAGCAAGACAATCGAGATAACCAGCAAGAAGGTTCCGATCCAGAAATAAAAATCACTTCCCTGTCTTGCATAATTCTCCAATGCAAATTCCCCTCCCCTCACCAAAGAATGCAGGAATTGATTAAATGCATTGGCATTCCCATAGTGATGAGGGTTATGAAGCCTGATTTCTAAGGTATCCTTCTCATCAATCTCTCCATTCGACCAGCCGCTCCAATAGCTTCCACAGATGATTTCAGGAATTGTATCCTCCCACCTGCCTGATTCAAAAACGTTCTCTCCATTTACAGCGATAGAAACCCCTATATGATTTAGGTAGAAGCTTACTTCTCCCGGATACTGTTCCTCAAACTTTCCTCTTAGCAGCACATCACCATCAAATGCAGGAAGTTTGGTATTCTCATCCAGCGGTTTCCACTCTCCTCCGTCAATACTATATTCTCCCAAAAATTTTGCAGGAATTATCGAAGACCATATTGCCTGCTTATTACTTTGATTCAGTTGGTACATGACCATTCCTGCCAACAGAAACAGTATGACATATCCAATTAAATAGAGCGCTGATTTTTTCCACTTCCGCATCCCTTTACCCCTCTCTGCCCTCTATCCTAAAACTCCAGTTCCCTCTTTTTAAACAATAAAAATGCAATCGCTGCTGCTCCGATAATATAAATAATCATTCCAATAATGCCTCCCACATCAATGGTGCCAAGAAGCATTCTGGTAAATACCGTTTCTACAAGAGAAGAAAAGAAAAACCGCTTCAAATTCAATACCTGAATATATTTAATGTCAGTAAAAATTTCCAAAATACCTTCTACAATGTGTGCAGAAAGTCCAATATAAAACAATGTAGCAAAGCCTGTGGTCTGTGTGAAGAACATCAAAATCATAGTGATACTGCAGTATCCTATTATCGCACTTCCTGCTTTTAACAGAATCTGAATGATTTCAATATTCTGTCTGGCAATAGTTTCTGCATGCAGGATTCCACCCATTCCAAAAGCAACAACGCCTATCGTAAAAATGCTAAACGCTGTAAGCACACACACTTCAATCAGCTTGGAGAAGACCACTGCTCCCCGGGACAGCCCTGTTCCGATTGCGACCTGCATGGTTTTTGCCTTAAAATCATCCAAAAAGACAGCAGATAAGACAATCAGGCCCAGAATAATCGGGAGCACTTTGGAAAAATTCTGCACACAAATCACAAAATACACGGAATTCCAGTTACTTCCATGAGCAAACAAAAGCACTCCGGCGAGTGCCAGATTGATAAGCAGCATGCTAATTAAGAAGGGAATTCTCTTTATAATTCTTTTTAAATCCGCAAATATGTAATTACTCATTTTCTTTTCCTCCTACCAAATTAAAGTAATATTCCTCTAAACTTCTGGTCTCCTGTGCTTTGCCAAGAACCTTTACGCCAGCAGCCATAAGTGCTTCTTCTGCCCTTTCTAAATCATCCACGCTGATCCGCACGGTTTTTTCATCTGTCTGTAAATCTTCTGTCGAAATTTCTCTCACAATCCTTCCGTCATTTACAATTCCGAAGCGGTGTGCCGTATTCTGTAGTTCCCCGAGAATATGAGAGGATACAATAATTGTCATGCCATACTCCTGATTCAGCTTCTGAAGCAGGGCACGCACGTCTGCAATTCCCTGAGGATCAAGTCCATTGGTAGGCTCGTCCAGAATTAGAATTTCCGGGTTTCCCAGCAGTGCATTGGCAATGCCAAGCCGCTGACGCATTCCCATGGAATAATTTTTGACAGGTGCCTTCACCTGATTTAGCTCCACAATTTCAAGAACTCTTTCAATCTCCTTCTTATCCTTGATTCCTTTCAGTGCCTGATAGTACTCTAGATTCTGTCTGCCTGTAAGATAACCGAAAAAGTTAGAGCCTACGAAAAATCCGATCTTCTTTCTTCCCTTCTTAATCTCCTGCTGGCTGCTGCCGCTCCCAATCATAAGCTCTCCCGCCTGATATTCGGAAAGCCCCAGAATAATCTTGAAAATGGTAGTCTTTCCCGCACCGTTTCGTCCAACCAGTCCGTAAATATCTCCTTTATTTACCTGTAAGTCAACGCCTCGCAATACCTGATGCTTTCCATAACTTTTCTGTACCCCCTTCAGGGTAATTACTGCTTCACTCATAACATTTCTCCATTCTTTTATACTTACCACACTATTGTTCTCTTTTCCGGTTCCAGATACATTCCATCTCCCGGCTGAATATCAAATGTTTCCATAAATTCGTCAAACTGCTGCAAGGTCACATTCGTCCGCAGGAAATTCAGCGGATGGACATCTGTTGCATATGCCTGCTCATACTCAAATACCCGTTTACAACGCCAAAGGGATGCATAGGATTTAAAAAAGAGTTCATAATCAAAATTCTCTTTTTGTTTGGCCACTCCCAACATACACTTGACACCACCCATATCTGCAATTGCCTCCGACGAAATCAGATTTCCATTATAAAATGTTGCTCCGGGATATGGAATAATGTTGGTATAATACTTTACAAGCTCATTAACTCGCAGCTGGAACTTTACTACATCCTTCGGTGAATACCAGAATTCTCCTCTTCCATCCTTATCAAAGAGGCATCCTGTTCTGTCAAATGCATGGGTAATCTCATGTCCGATAATCACGCCAATCCTTCCCATGTTCTCTTCTTCACTGGCACTGGCATCATAAAAATCACTGATGCACAAAAATCCCGGCAAAATATTGATTGAATTTTCTGTAGGAATATAAACTGCATTTACTACTGTTGCAGAAAGTACATCCAAATCCCACCAGTCCCTGTCATAAGGCTGCCCAAGCTGCTCCATACTCCTATCAGCCTGAAAGTCGTTAATTGCTGCAACTGCATCCACCAACGTTGCACCGGTAGCAATTCCATTTTCCTCATAAGCTTCAAACTCCAGACCTCTGTAATCCTTAAACTGATTGGGATAAACTGCACGAACACTGATATTTTCAAGCTTCTCTACCGCTGCGTCCCTTGCCTCCTCACTGAGCCATTCCTCCTCAAGGAGCATCTGACGATAATAATCCACTGCCTGATTTATAATTTCAAGAATTTCTTCCTTCTGCTCCCTGGTACTGTACTTGGAAATATAAATCTGGTCAAAGGGGCCTGACAGATATTGTCCAAAGTAATACGTAAGCAAAATTTCATCTTCCTCTGTCAGCTGTTCTTCTTTCATCTCCGCTGTAGGAGGTGGAAGCTTATTATTGTTATTTGAATTTCTGCTGCTTAACTGCTTTTCAATCTCTACAGCTTTGTCATAGCTTTCCCTGTCAAGAAGGGGAAGGAGCTGTTTGACTGTCTGTACCACATAATAAGATTTAATCTCCTTAAGATATTTAGACTGGTATAATTTCTGAACACCTTTTACATAATCCGGTTCCCATACAGTATAATCTTCAAGGTCTGAAATCTGATACCGCTCCAGCAATTCCTTCATTGGGAATACCGGGCTTAGCTCCAAAAGCTGTTCATAATCATAATGGTTATCAGCAGTTTCTACATAATTAATATAGTCATTCTGCTGTGAGCTGCTCTTCATCAGTTCCGCAAGCCTTCCCTCAAAGCGATAGCAAAGCTTCAAAATTCTGCTGATTTCCTTTTCACTATATCCCAGCCTTCCAAGCAGATACCGTACCTGCACATCTGTTGTCTGCTTATAGACCTCTCCATTATCGGAAAAGGAAGCATACTCGTCCTGATTAGCCAGACAAAGCTCCTCTGCAGGGTATACCGGTGTAATCATAACCTCGTATTTCGCCTCTCCGCTTAAGGATTTCTGCACTCCGATTTCTACCGGTGAGATTCCTGTATAATTCATTCCACCGCGATTCAGCAGATAGTCTGTCATATCATCCATATTTTGGATTTCTTCAATTGCCTCAATATAGGGGCGTGCCGGTTCCACCCCCAGTTCATTTCTCTTTTCCCAATTACCTGCAAGCTCAGAGAACTTCTTAACCAGCTCACAGTCATGCCTAAGAAGTCCCGGATCAATTTCCACGGTACTCTCAAAAGATGCTTCTTTTGTTGTCCGAAGCTCCTTGACTATGGCCAGTTTGCGATTACGCAGAATCTTTCCTGCTTTGGTAGAATTAGAGATTTCCATATTCTCAGAATCCAGTTCCGTTTCTAACAGCCATTCCTTATTTACCGCCGTATGGAAATCATCCTTTAAGCTGACAAGCGTGTCTTTGTCAACAGCCCCATCAATATCCGAGTTAATCCACTTGGAATCACTGGAAATCGTCTGCCCCGCTTTGATTGGCTGTGACGCACTCTCAAACACCTGACTGCAACCTGTTAGACATATAAAAACAAGCAATAGGGCAGCCAGTTGTCGAACAACCTTGGTTTTCTTTTTCATATAGTTGCTCCTTTTCTATGTTTTTTCTTATTATATCATATAACCGTAACCTAAACGTAACCGATATATGACAGAATAATTGCCAATTTTTACATATTGTTCCCATAATTTATATTGATTTTAATAAAAAACTGGTGTATGATAAGTTTACATAATTTTGGTTATTATTGAAACCTGTTTTTATATCTTTCTAATTTTATGGAGGCATACTTATGAAAAAATGTTTGATTGCAAGAATTTGCATGACTCTCTGCCTTGTGCTTGGAATATTTTTTATTCCCTACAATCAGCTTCATGTTCAGGCAGCAGAAGTAATCGCAACGGTCAGCGGAACCATTTTATCAGGAACAACATCCGAAATATTACTTCTTTCCACTAACGAAGGAAAAATGGAAATCAAGCTGGACAGCAGCACCGATGCCAGTTCCTGCAAGATTCTGCTCCCCGGCAAAAAGATCAGCGTTTCAGTCTCTCACGGCTCTGACGGCTATCTTCATGCAGTAAGAATCAACAGTAATAGCCCGGGAAGCACCACTAATGCAGATTCTTCTAACGTAGCCACTGTTACCGGAACCATTGGAGACAAGACAACAGATAGTATTATCTTTTTTAATACTCCTCAGGGAGAAATGGAGATTAAGCTGGATGCCACTACCAATATCAGCGGCTGTTCCGTTCTTGTAGCCGGCAAATCCTATGTAATTACCTGTACACGAGGCTCCGATGCTTACATGCATGCACTCAGTATTTCTGATCCATCATCAGCATCCTCCGGCAGTTCTTCCCTTACACCTGCACCCGCTTCTGATGTGAACAGCTCCATTTCCACTACCACAGTGACAGGAACCGTTTTAAGTAATACCAAGGAAAATCTCCTCTACCTGTCTACCAGTGGCGGTACGATGGAGATCGTGATTGACAATAACACCGATTCACGAAACGGTATGATTCTTGTTCCTGACCGCAAACTGACTGTTTCCGTTTACCGGGGTTCTGATGCTTATATGCATGCAGCTACCATTGCAGGTATCAAGGACAGTTACACAAGTGCAAATGTGGATACCTCCAATACTTCAACCGTTACCGGAACCGTTGGCAGTAAATCCACTGAAAATATTCTCTTCTTAAGTACTCCGCAGGGAGATATGGAACTGAAGCTTGATACAGTAAGATCTGTCAACAATTGCAAGGTTCTTGTCAGCGGTAAAAAGATTACCGTAACCTGTGCCCGCGGTTCAGACGCTTATATGCATGCAGTTGATATTACCGGAGCATAATTATTCTATTAATCAAAAATTGGGCAGCCCATGGGCTGCCCATCTTATTGTCTTTTTATTCGATTTATCCCTGTACCACCTGATTAAGCTCTTCTGCCAAATCCTTAATCCGCTCAACCATCTTCTCTATTTCTGCCACACCTGCACTGTTTTCCTGCGTTGCTGCCGTCACATGTTCAATCGCACTATAGTTCTTCTGTGTGTTCTGATTTACCTGATCCATGCTAAATGCAACTTCACTGCTTTCCTTTCGAATACACTCTGTAGTCTTCTCCATTTCATTAATCTGACTCGCCATCTCAATGTTAGATGAAGTAATCAGCGCCGTGGAGCTTCCTACTTCCTGAATGCTCTCCATTCCGGTCTGGGTCAGTTCTGTGCTGAGTTCCATGGCTCTAACCGCTTTTTCTGTATTGCTTACAACCTCACTTACAATTTTCCCTATGCTCTCCACTGCAGAACGTGTCTGCTCAGAAAGCTTTTGAATTTGCCCTGCTACTACTGCAAATCCTTTTCCGTTTTCTCCTGCTCTCGCTGCTTCTATGGTAGCATTCAGGGCAAGAATATTTGTCTGGTTGGAAATGCCCGTAATAACCTGAATAATTCCAAGTATTTGTTTGGATTCCTCTCCCAAATGCTGAATCACATTTTTACATTCATTTGCGCTTTCATAAATCTGCCGCATACTTCCTGTCGCAGAATCCATTTTTTCCTGATTTTCCTTGGATTTCTTATTTACCTGCTCTGCCAGCTGTGCAATCTGGTCATTCATATTGTCAAGGGCAATCAGCTGTGTGCTCATAGCCTTGGTGCGCTCATTGGCACCTGTAATTTCTGTACTGTTCTCACTGAAACTCTGCATTACACTTCCGATTTCTTCTGAAATCTGTCCGTTTGCAGTCATGGATGCCTCTGTAATGACAGACAGTTCCTTAACCATTGAAAGTAACGCTTCTGATGTCTGATTTGACTTTTCCTGCATCAGCTTCATATGCGCCATGATTTTTTCCTGTTCTTCTGCTCCCATCAGATTTGAAAGCATTCCTGCTGTGCGCTCACACAACATGGTAAAAATCGCTGCTATTGCAATTAATACCAATGCCCTTGGAGCAATCCCAAACACGAACAGTTTGTACAACTCCGTGAAATTCTTATCCGGTAAGGTATTTAACGTAAAGCACAGAACTTGTCCTATTGAAACACCAATAACGGATAATATTGTAATCACAATATTCAGCCTTTTAGAAAAGTAAAGGCTTGCAATTGCAATCGCATAAACATAAAGGAGCACCACATGATAGCTTAATGTAACGGTTGCAATCGTTACAAAAACCACCGCACAAATTGACAGAAAATATTTAACCCACCATGCCTGTAATTTTGCCACATTTACAATCAGAGTCGGTACCCACAACAACACCGCACCGGCAATATAGGCAATCGTCATAATCTTCATATCAACAATAAAGATACCAACTACATTTAACAGATAGACCAGCGTAAAAATCAAAAAAGTTATTCTCATAACCTTCGCCACTGCTTTGTTTGCCTGCTTCTCATTTTTTGCGAGTACACTGTTTCGTTCTTCCATCTTTTGTCCCTCTCTTCGTTTTGTAAATACATCTTACTATTATTAACATACCATTTTTCTCAATCTGACGCAATCAAAAGTATGGCAAAACACGCCTATTTGTTATATAATATATTTGTTGCATCATGTAGTGTTAAAAACTTTCAAATATAAAAAGTTCAACTGTAAGGGAGAAGCAATGCTATGGGTTACATATTAGGTATTATTATTTTGGTGCTAATTGGTGTCATTGTGTTTCTATGTCGTCAGATGCGTACGAAAGATTACCATTATCAGTACAAGGCAAACAAAATGGAAACCATGGAAGCTGACTATGAAAATAAAATTCAATCTCTTCAGACCACAATCAAGGAACTGAATGAAACCGCCTATACACATACCGTTACGAAAATCGGAAACATTGACTACTTTATTGACCGCTGTTCTTCCCTGTTCGACCGCTATCCTCTCGCCTCCTTTGTAATGGTAGGATTCAGTATCTCAAATATGGGAAAAATCAATCAGATCTTTGGTCCTTCTGAAGGTGATAAAGTAATGATTTATACAGCGGACAGCTTAAGGAACAGTGTACCGAACAGTGCCACTTACGCTCATGTGAATTCCAACCTGTTTGGCATTCTTTTCAGGGATGTATCTGAAGAAGATATTCTTAAGGCCATCGGCACTATTACAGAAAAGCTGGCAAACTATTCTCCTACCTTTGCAGTAACTGCTTCCTTCGGAATTTATGAGATTAATCCGGAACACACCTCTGACAGCCTCATGGACATTATGAACTGTACTTTGCTGGCACAGAAGGCAATTAAAGATCCTAAACATGAAAATTATGCTTATTTTACCGAGGCCTTGAACCGCACATACAACGAAAATCGACAGATGAGTCAGGAGATGGAGGAAGCATTAGATCAGCACAAATTCATCGTTTATCTGCAGCCTATGGTAGATTTACACTCTTATCAGATCGTATCGGCTGAGGCTTTGGTGCGTTGGGATTATCCCGGAAAGGGAATTCTTTCTCCATATGCTTTCCTGCCGTTATTTGAAAGTTCTTCCCTGATTCAAAAACTTGACTACTATATGTGGGAAGAATGCTGTAAAGTAATCAGAAGATGGATTGACAATAAAATGACTCCTCTTCCCATCTCCATGAATATTTCTCCCATCCACTTACAGAGCCTTGCTTTTATTGACAAGCTGGAACAGCTCCTTAAAGCATATCTGATTCCAAAGGAGCTCCTCATCTTAGAGCTTCCTGAACGTGGAGTGGCGAATGCTTCTAAGGAAGTGGCAGAAATTATCGGACAACTGAAACAACATGGCTTCACATTATGTATTGACAACTTCGGAAGCGTGCACTCTCCTTTAAATCTTTTGAAGGATTTTCCTATTGAGCGAATTAAGCTGGATCGCAGCTTCCTTAACCGAAATTCCAATTCAGATGAAGGTCTTACTATTTTGCGTTACCTGATTGCCATGGCAAAGGAACTAAACCTTACCGTCATTACAGAGGGTGTTGAGTCCATGGAACAGGCAAACTTCCTGACAGACATTGGCTGTGACATTGCACAGGGTTACTTCTTTGCAAAACCTCTCACTGTAAGACTGTTTGACCAACTGAATAAATCCATGCTTCGTACATTGTATCGTCCGTCAGAATACTATCCTACCTTTGATGATTTTGAAAAGGATGTGGACATACTGACACAAATGATGCAGAGAGTTGGGTAATCACGTTGAGGGATGCACAAGCATCCCTCATTGTTTTTTACAATTTCTCCATATGATTAAGTTTTAATAATCAAGATCTGTTTTTAGCTTAGCAACAGTAAATACGAAGAAATCCTTCAATGTTGTGATTGAGTCAAGGTCTATATCTGTAGGGATTAACTCCGCATCACTGACATACACGATTGCTTCTACTTTGTAATTGGACAAGTCCATTGCAGCAGCATCCTTTACCGTTAATTTCAGATTTCTGATCAACAATCCCTTATTCCGCTTCTCTTTCTCCTGGCCATCCTCAATAATCTTATACTTCGTTCCACTCTTAATTTCGCTCCAGAATGCATCCTTCGCATAGCTAAGATCTACATACCAGAATTTCAGATTATTTGAAACTGCTGTGCGAAGACTCTTTCCTGCCGGGTCATTCAACAGTTCAAGCGACAGTTCATCTCCCTGATACGGCACATATTCTGTTGTTCCGTCAGCCTTCAGTTTCTTTTCCAGAATGCGGTAAGCTACCGTATAATGCTTTTCAGCCATCTTTTTATCAGTCTCATCAACATCCGTCATGATTCCTGAGAAATCAAGCTTAAAATCAAAGTCGATTGTATGCGGCATAGTAGTCTGATTCTGATAAGTGTTTATTCCCAGCTGCATCAGATCTTTTGTCTCCACTGCACAGGCAAGATCCACTTTTCTGGCTGCCAGACAATCTCTTTCATAGATGTCGAGAATTTCTCCTCCTACAGGATAATTCTTATCCTCCATACGCAATAGTCTCAAATGCACTGTATACTTATCCTGATCAAAAGGTGCCATATCTGCATTTTTAAAATCCAATGTCAGCTTATCTACCCATCTGATTTTTCCGGCTGTTGTATGCTTTTCCTGCTCTTCTTTTTGAATAATCTTATTCAAATCATTGAGTTTGAATTCCAGCGTTCCATCCTTCGTTCTTCCATTCAAATAGAAATAAATATTGGAAGTATCGTAGACCGGATCAAGTTTTGTTGAAGCAATACTGTCAGGAATACCATCTACCATAATGCCTTCCGGCTTTGTCCTCTTACCTTCTATGGTAACATTTGTTCCTGCCGGGAGCTGAATTTCCTGATCGCTTCCCTTTGGCGTCAGATAAATCTGTAATTCCAGATATTTATTATTGTTTGCACTGTCAATCGTCGTATTTCTTCCGGACTGTGACACGGCTCTCCAGTATTCTGTCTCTGCACTGATGTCAATGGTTGCCCATATATTAACGAACCCTTCTGTCTCGCTTGCCTTAATGTTGCCCTCAATCCATGTCTTATCTTCATTCTGCGATTGATTCTTCTCACCAAGTTCAATTTTCATACCCGGCTGAATTGCAGCCTGAAGATTTGTATGATTTGTGAGAGTCGTTTTCTTAGCTACTGTCTCACTAAGCACAGGACTTATATCAAATTTTCTAAGTTCTTGTCCAATTCTTTTATTTTCTTCCACTCCTGAAATATCAACATTGATCAGGAAGCGTTCCACTGCAACATTGGAATAAGTGAACTCCCGCTCTACATTGGTTGCTCCTACCTGCTCCATATCAGTCGTTTTAAAAGGATTGGTTTCGCCATACAGTTCGAATCCACTATCCTGATTGATCAGCCTATTTACATAAGTTGTTCCCGAAGGCGTTCCATCCGTTGTAAACTTCGTATAGGGAATGAACTGATCCGAGTCGGCTTCCGTTACCGTGTAGTAGTAGACCTTGTTATTGTCACATATGTCAATCAACGTCAATTTCGTTCCGGATGCAAAGCCTTTAACTGTCAACCCATCAGGAGTAGTCATTCCTACACGTTTATCAATTCCTATCGCATATTTCTCACGGGCATCGCCATAGATATATTCTGAATACAATGTAAAGGAACTGTCATTAGCCACTACTACATCTGAAAATAAGCCCTCCTCCTTTATCCTATCCGCATTGTACACAAGATCTTCAACAATCTTAACATGGGTATCCACAATCAGACGCTCCATTACAAACACCGGAATTCTGATCTCTTCTCTTCTTTCTACTGCTGTTCCATCAATTGGTGTGTAAGTCCACTTATACTTAACCGTGAGAAGCGTAAAGGTCTGGGGCTGTCCATCCTCCCCATCGTTATCGTAATCCCTGTATTCAACCGTCCACTTCGATCCTGTCTTTGTTGCCTTCAGACTGGAATTGCCGGTTGCCGAAACAACCTTTCCATTTACTATTGACATTTTTTCTGTGGTTATGTCGGTAATGGCTCCCATTCCGTTGGTGTAAGTTTCATTATCATAATTATATACCCCGCCAACTCCTGTCAATGCAGCCACAACGCCTTTTATCAGCTGGTCTGCCGTACCATACTGGGTATCAACAACCACCGCAGGCAAATAAGTTGTATCATTCAGTTTTAAAGGTGACCTAAGCACCTCCGAGCCATGTTCATCCATACCTCTGTAAAGCTTCTCATATACACTTTGAACATTTTCAGTGGCTTCCTTATCTGCTGTTACATTCAGGCGGTATGCATTTAAATAGCTGGAGATATCGGAAACACTGGATGTATTTTTATAGTTTTCAATCAACTTTTTGTAACTGATACCCTCAAACAGATATTTCCAGTTATTTCCTGTATCTGCCACACCCTTTACCTCTGCTCCTGCCCATACCGAAGCATCTGTATCCGCCGCATTTTCCGGCTCATGATAAATAACATGAATGTTCGTCCTGTATTCATAAGGAGCATCCGTAAGCTTAGCATTCGCAGCATCTGTCACTTCTATGCTTCTGCCTACGTCAATGACCGGACGTGTAGCAATTGCTGAATCATAGGAAATCTCCGGTGCAAGGAAATAGGTGTGTGCATTTGTCCCATAGGTTCCAATTAAATTTCCTATCCTTGCTGCATACTTGCCCACAGTATCTGTTCGAAGCGTGGCCACATTAGGCATGGCAACGGCTGACAAGTTGCTGTTCTCGTTGGTTCCCTGTATCAACTTCACTTCTCTGGTTCCTTTAGCAATTTCACCATCTGCTGAATGAAACAAAGTATGGAGAAGTGTTATTTCCATTGCAGAAGACCCTGCTGTCAGCAATGCTGCTCCATTCGTCGTCTCACTGTAGCCAATCAGATTATTGGTGAGTTTGGCATGATAAATATAGCAGTTCTGCCAATTGGAATAACCGAAAAATCCGCCCGCACTTATCTTCTTATTGCTACTCGTATTTGCACCAAGAATATGATTGCCCAGTATGGAAATATAGTCCAGTCTATAATTTGGACTGGTTCCGCCTGTTGTATATCCGCAGAAGCCACCAACAGCCACATCAGCTGAACCTCTGTAAGCCTGCAAACGGTTATTTTCAATCTTCATGCCAATGTAATTGACTGCTGAGGAACCGCTATAGCCCAGCGCACCGCCTACATAATAGCCATACATCTTATTATTTGATATCGTAACACCGTCAGCAGTATCAGAACCTGTCTGGTTAGAACAAAGCTGTACATAATTCTCACTTCGTCCTACAACACCCCCTACACTCACGCCGTAAATCCAGCAGCCGCTTATCTTTGCATTTTCCAGACGATGCTTATTAGATGCATTATTTGTATAAGGCAATTTCCCCCAAATTCCACCTGCTCCTGCATCTGTCTTATTAAAGCAGGCGGTATTATTATAACCGATAATGCTGTCTTTCACTTCCACATTTCTCATATCTGTGGAACGGAAACTACTGCCATTGTAGCCGACCATTGCCCCCACAATACCGCCAACATTATTTTCGGATGCGGTAAGCATACAGTCGTATACATAAGCTCCACTTTCAAGTGCTGTAGAAATTCCAGCAATGGTGATTGTCATTTGGTTCGTACCCACAATTCCTCCGACACGCCCCGAAACAGCATTCCCTGATGAGAATACTGTTTTATTTTCACTGTTTTTACCCCAGTCACCGGCAGTAACATGCATGCCGCTTACTGTCATCCCCTTCATCGTAAGTGCGCCTGTCCCCACTGCCCTTCCGATGATTCCGCCGACGTCTGCTTTTCCTGATTTGATCTGATATTTCTGCCCGCCAAGCTCAAGTGCTGCCCTTGCCGTGCCATCCAGCGCTCCGGTTACAGAAATCTTTGTAAGGGCAGCCGTAGTTGTCTTAAGGCAGCCAACCACTCCACCTGCATACATTCCGTTTCTGAGAGATGCTGCATCTGAACCATTAAACGAAGCAGCCGATGAAATAATGTTGGTATTTGATACCGTTACATTGGTTGTCGTTTCCCCAATCGTAAGTGAATATCCACGCATCTGGCCAATCAGACCGCCAACGCCATAATCAAAATAGACGTCATTGGTTCCCACATTGCCTCTGGTTGCCTCAATCTGACATGTACCTACCGAGGATCCTGTAATGGTTACACCTGTCACATTCGTTGAGGATCCTACCCCGTCATATTCTCCCACCAGTCCACCGGTTGAATAGGCACCTATAATAGAAGCATTTGAAACCTGTGCATTTGCAACATTCATTGTAACATATGGTTTGGCATTGCTGGTCGTCCGGTTATGTCTGGGTCCCACATATCCAACCAAGCCTCCGCTTCGTCCGGCTGCTCTCTGGATATCATTGTAGTTACCATTGGAAGAATCATTCTTATCCTCTGTTCTTCTTTTTACCTCTATTTGTACAGGCTGAGTTGTTGTACCTGATACCTTACACCCATCCAGCTTCAGTGTTACACCACTGAAATTCGTTGTTACATCTGCCTGCTGTGTCATAACACCCACGATACCGCCGGAACTTCCACCATAGGAGGATATCGCCGTGTTTTTACCAATCTCGCAATTGCTGATTTCAAAGGTCTTATTCTTATTATTTTCCGGTTCAATCCAGGCTACGATACCGCCAGCCTGTCCCTTGGCATCTATGGTCATATCTTCAACCGTAATATTACTCAACTTCCAAGGCTTCCGCATCAGACCAATCACCGCTGCCGTACGGTTTGGATAATCACTGTTTCCGTCAGTCGTTTCAATAGCGCCATTAAAAGTCTTAACCACGCTTGTAACGCTACCTGTCATCTTAAGATTCTTAATTTCGTATGTAGCAGTTGCTGTTCTGTCTAAGAGATCATTGAACAGTGCCGCTGTGTGGATACTACTGTCGTAGCATCTGTCAATTGCAAGCTTAACGGTCTTATTATTTCCATCAAAGTTTGCCCTGAAATCAGAGTAAAATGTAGCATTTAATTTGTCTCCATTTACCTCATTATACGTTGTTTCTGTCAGCATCCCGTAGGTCGCACCTAAACCTCTGAACCCTCTGCCATATACGGACATATCATAAACATAATCTGAAGTTGTGTTACTCAGCGT
>JAQXYZ010000122.1 GCA_029226935.1 Bacillota bacterium
GAGGAGGATTAAGTCTATGAATAACTCAAATATCATTATGTATACAACCGAAGACGGACTTACTAAGATAGAGACGACTTTTGAAGATGATACAGTATGGCTGTCACTTGACCAGATGGCTGAATTATTCCAGCGTGATAAATCGACCATATCCCGCCACATCAAAAAGATTTATGAAGAGGGCGAATTACAGCGTGATTCAACTGTTGCAAATTTTGCAACAGTTCAAATGGAAGGTGAGCGGCAAGTAGAACGATATATTGATTACTATAACCTTGATGTCATCATCTCCGTTGGATACCGTGTGAAATCCCATCGTGGAACGCAATTTCGTATCTGGGCCATGGGCATCTTAAAAGAATACATGAAAAAAGGATTTGCTCTGGATGATGATCGATTGAAACGATTGGGTGGCGGTAATTACTTTGATGAACTGCTTGCCCGTATCAGAGACATCCGTTCTTCAGAAAAAGTATTCTGGAGAAAAGTGCTTGAAATCTATGCGACCAGTATTGACTATGATCCCCATGCTGAAGCTTCTGTCCTATTTTTCAAACAGGTACAGAACAAAATGCACTGGGCAGCCCACAAACACACCGCTGCTGAAGTAATCTATCAGCGTGCTGATGCTGAAAAGGAAAATATGGGACTTACTTCATGGAGTGGTGACGCCATCCACCGTTCTGATGTGGAAGTTGTCAAAAACTATCTCACGGAAGCAGAACTGGATGCCCTAAACAAAATCGTTACTGCATACCTTGATATTGCAGAAGTCCATGCCCTTAATCAGGAGCCTATGTATATGAAAGACTGGCTGGAAACCATTGACGATTACCTGAAAATGACCAGAAGGGATATCCTTACCACCAGCGGTCATGTCAGCCATAAACAAGCTCTCGAAAAGGCTCATGCTGAATATGATAAGTATAAAAACCGACTTGAGGATAGCCTTTCTCCGGTGGAGAAGGATTTTATTGAGAGTATAGACATTTTAGAATCCATCGCTGAAAAAAAATAAAATTAAGGTGGTTTACCCACAAATTTGGGAAAGCCACCTTTTAGTTTGTTTTTCAGCAGAAACTCTGTTTGTTCATTATATTCCTTATCTTATTATTGTTCTCCCCATACTTCTTCCGCAATCTCCTTCACGAGCTTAAGTTTCGCCCACTGTTCCTCCTCTGTAAGTTTGTTTCCAATTTCACAGGATGCAAAACCACACTGTGGACTTAAATATAATCTGTCTAACGGAATGTATTTTGCAGCTTCATGTATTCTTGCAATCACTGTTTCCTTATCTTCAAGTTCCGGTGTCTTGGTTGTAATCAGACCAAGAACTACCTTCTTATCATTAGATACCTTTGCGAGCGGAGCGAATCCACCGCTTCTTTCATCATCATATTCAAGATACAGTGCATCAACATTTTCCTTTGCAAATACATAATCTGCTACGCTGTCATATGCTCCACTAGCAAAGAATGTGGAATGGTAATTGCCGCGGCAGATATGAGAATTGATAACCATATCATCCGGCTTTCCTTCAAGTGCCAGATTATTGACTTCCAGAAGCTGCTTTTTAATATCTTCCAAATCCATTCCCAGCAACTGATATCTCTGCTTTGCTGCATCTCCCACGATTGCTCCCCAGGTACAATCATCTAACTGAAGGTTACGGCATCCGGCTTCATAAAACTGTTTAATCACGTCCTGATATGCTATGGCAATATCCCTGATTAATTCCTCGTTCGTATCATAATATTTTTTTGTAGTTTCATAATTTTGCGGTACAATCATCTGCTGATAAAACTGTGCCGGTGCAGGAATTGTATACTTAGCAACGGTATTCTCATCCTCAAACTGCTTTAAGAATTTAAAATATTCCACAAATGGATGTGCTTTTGCTCTTACTTTTCCCACAAGATAAGTATCATCAAGTACTGCTAATTCATTGTTAAATTGTACTCCTCCACCTGTTTTTTCATGTGCAACACCCTCAAATCCCCACATGAAATCCAAATGCCAGAATGTTCTTCGAAACTCCCCATCTGTAATTACATGGAAGCCTGCCTCCTTTTGTTTTTTAACAATGTCGGTCACTGCTTTATCTGCAATTGTATCCAGTTCCTCTCGGCTTATTAACCCTTCTTCAAATTTTACCTTTGCATCTTTCAGTTCCTGTGGTCTTAAAAAACTTCCCACAAAATCGTATCTAAATGGCGTATTTTTTTTCATCGCAATAAACCTCTCTTTTCTGTTTAGTTGATAGGTTTATTGTATAAGGAAATCTCTCGATTGAAAAATACAAATTTCTGTTGCTTTACCATAGTTTCAAACTATTGCAAAGCATATCTTTCGTGGCATTCTATTCTGCTTATTTTTCTTAATGTACCTTATCCAAAACTGCCATTTTAAACTGTCTTGCTGCAGCAGAAAGTGGTCTGTGAAAATCATATACCATGCATATATTTCGTTCCGGAATCTCTTCCTGCAATGATATTTGTACAATTTCTTTTTTCATAATAGCATCCTGTGCCATTGCTTCAGGCATGAACGCAAGACCTAGTTCGCACTTTACTAACGGTAATATCTGGTCAGTTGTTGCAACTTCCGTATCCGGTTCCAATTCAAGACCACATGAGAGAAACAACTTATTGTAAAACTGAAATGTCATCGTTTCCCGTCCCAGACATATCAACGGATAGTTTTTTAATTCTTTCATAGAAATCTGCTGACTTCCTAATGCAGTAAATGTCTTTCCTCCTACAAGAATCTCACGAAATGACTTAAGCATGATTCCCTTTAATGGTGTATTTACTTCTGTCGGAGTTGTCACAATTGCAAAATCAACCTTCCCACTTTTTACTGCATCAATCGCCTGAGGTGTAGAGTGATTATATATTTTCAGGCGGATTCCCGGGTAATTCATGTGAAAATTCTTCAGTTTGTCCAAAAGAAATATATTTAGTGCGGTTTCACTTGCTCCGATTGAAATACTTCCACCTGAAAGGTCAACACTATCCGTCAGCTCCTCTTCTGCCGCAATAATTTGAGACATTGCAGCGGAGATATGGACAAATAATTTTTCTCCTTCCGGTGTCAACTGAATGCCACGATTCGTACGGACAAATAATGTGCAATGCAACTGTTGTTCCAAACAGTTCATTGCCCTCGTAACATTAGGCTGACTGTTTCCCAATGCTCTTGCTGCTTTCGTAAAATTTCCATATTTTGCAACAAAATAAAAAATCTTATAATACTCAAAATTTACATTCAATGCCAAAATCTCCTTGTATTTTCTAATACGGCAAACACATCCTACGCAATCTCTGTCATATCATATTGTTATGTCTGATATATCAATAATAGTTTTTACACATTTCAATGCCATTAGTATAATTTTTCTTGGCAAAAAAAGCAAGTGCAGATTAGGAGGTCTGATTATGAAGTCATACAAAGAATTAACCAAGAACGAATTATTGGAGTTAAAGAATCATCTTGAAGATGAGTATAAGGAGGTATCTTCCAAAGGATTAAAACTGGACATGTCAAGAGGAAAACCATCGTCCGCACAGTTGGAATTATCCAGCGATATGTTAGATATATTAAACAGTTCATCTGATTTAAAATCAGAGAATGGACTTGATGTGAGAAACTATGGTTGCCTTGACGGTATCCCGGAAGCTAAGAAATTAATGGCTGATATTGTGGGAGTATCCCCTGAAAACATTATTGTATGTGGTAACTCCAGCCTTAACATAATGTATGATATAGTTTCCCGTTCTATGGTATTTGGAGTGTTGGGTGAAACTCCATGGAGTAAGTTAGATAAGGTTAAATTTCTTTGCCCTTCACCGGGATACGACAGACACTTTGCTATTACAGAATTGTTTGGCATTGAAATGATTACAATACCTATGACTCCAGAAGGTCCTGATATGGATTTAGTAGAAAAATATGTAAATAACGATGAAAGTGTTAAAGGAATTTGGTGTGTTCCTAAATATTCAAATCCACAGGGTATCACATATTCTGATGAAACAGTTAGGAGATTTGCAACATTAAAGCCGGCTGCCAGGGACTTTAGAGTATTCTGGGATAATGCATACGCAATACACGATTTATATGAAGATGATAAAGATGAATTATTAGAAATATTTGCAGAATGCAAGAAACATAATAATGAAAATATGATATATGAATTCTGCTCCACTTCAAAGGTATCATTTGCAGGTGGTGGAATATCTGCTATCGCAGCATCTATAAAAAATATTGAAACAATAAAGAAAACAATGTCTGTTCAGACGATCGGATATGATAAAGTCAACCAGTTAAGACATACAAAATATTTTAAAGATATAAATGGTGTATACACACATATGGCTAAACACGCTGAATTATTAAGACCTAAGTTTGAGACTGTTATTAGTAAGTTCAAGGAAGAATTAGAAGGTCTTGATATTGCTACATGGACAGAACCAAAGGGAGGATATTTTATATCTTTTGACGCAATGGAAGGTTGTGCCAAGGCAATAGTTGAAAAATGTAAGGAAGCAGGAGTAACACTTACAGGTGCAGGAGCAACATATCCGTATAACAAAGATCCTAAAGACAGCAATATCCGGATTGCTCCGTCATTCCCTACAACAGAAGAACTTAATCAGGCAACAGAGCTGTTTGTACTTTGTGTGAAATTAGTAAGTGTAAACAAGTTGTTGGAAAACAAATTGAAATAATCAGGAAGTAACTAAAATACGGAGGTCAAAATTATGCTAACAGCAGTAACAGGAATTAACTGGGGCGATGAAGGAAAAGGTCGCGTTATTGATCTTTTGGCAGAAAACGCTGATGTTGTTGTCCGATATCAGGGTGGTAATAATGCGGGACACACCGTAGTCACAAAACAAGGAAAATATGTTCTAAATCTTTTACCATCAGGAATTCTGCATCCTGATGTTGTCTGTGTACTTGGAGATGGTATGGTCGTTGACTTAGAACATCTTGCAAACGAAATGGATGATATTAGTCAAAAAGGGGTACACATTTCTCCAGCGAATTTAAAATTATCTGTCAGAGCAACTATTTCTATGCCATGGCATAGAGTCCAAGATGAATTGGAAGAAAACAGGCTTGCTAAATCGGGGGTTGCATTTGGTTCAACACGTCGTGGAATTGCATATGCTTACAGCGACAAGTATCGCAAGAAAACACTTCGCCTCGGAGATTTACTACATTTAGAGGAAGCTTCTGTTCAGCAGAGATTACGTACCATGCTTGAAGCAAAAAATATGGAGTTTGCAGGATGTTACCATCAGGAACCAATGTCATTTCCAGCGTTGCTTACATGGTGCGAAAAACAGGCGAAACAATTTTCAGAATATATATGCGACACAGGGTATTACATAAGTCAGGCTCTGGATGATGGAAAAAATGTCGTATTAGAAGCTCAACTTGGTGCTATGAGAGATATTGATTATGGAATCTTTCCTTATACATCGAGTTCATCAACCATTTCTGCTTACAGCCCTATTGGAGCCGGTATTCCCATGTATTCACCTGATCATGTGGTCGGTGTATTAAAAGCATATTCAACGTGTGTTGGTGCCGGTCCGTTCGTAGCAGAAAATGCTATGTCAGAAAACTGGATGGAAGCCCTTCGGAAAGCCGGTGGTGAGTATGGAGCCGCAACTGGTCGCCCACGCCGGGTTGGTCCATTTGATGCAGTAGCAAGCCGATATGGGTTAAAATGCCAAAATGCAGATAAAATTGCACTTACAAAGCTTGATGTTTTAAGCCTATTGCCTGAAATCCCTGTAATTACTGGATACAAATATGAAGATACGGTAACAGGAACATTTGACACAATGGACGATATGGAACATGTTACACCGGTTGTGGAGATGGTTCCCGGATGGCAGCAGGATATCACAAACTGCAGACGATTTCAGGAATTACCTCAAAAAGCCAAAGACTATGTTCATTATCTGGAAGAACTTCTGGAACATGAAATACAGTTTATTTCTGTCGGTGCAAAACGTGATGAATATATATTAAAAGGAGCATGGTTATGAGACATTTAATAGATCCAATGGATTTTACAGATAAAGAGACACTAATGGTTCTGGATTTAGCCGATCGAATTGCTGCAAATCCTTCACAGTATTCCCATGTGGCAGAAGGTAAGAAACTTGCCACACTATTCTATGAACCAAGTACCCGAACTCGTCTTTCCTTTGAGTCAGCAATGTTAAGTCTTGGAGGAACAACACTTGGATTTTCAGGTGCAGACCAGTCCAGTGCAACAAAAGGAGAAACCGTTGCAGATACGGCAAGAGTCGTAAGCTGCTATGCAGATATTATTGCTATGAGGCATCCCAAGGAAGGTGCACCACTCCGGGCTTCCATGTTTTCACGGGTTCCGGTTATTAACGCAGGTGATGGTGGACATAATCATCCTACCCAGACTTTGATTGATTTAATGACCATTCGTCAGCGAAAGAATCGACTCGATCACCTTACAATTGGATTCTGCGGTGATTTAAAATTTGGACGAACAGTTCATTCTCTGGTTAACAGCCTTGTACGTTACCCTGATAATCAGTTCTATTTTATTTCTCCTGAAGAACTCAGGATTCCAGACTATCTTATCGAAGATACCTTAAAGCCTACTGCCACACCTTATCAGGAAGTGACCAGTCTGGAAGATACCCTTCCTAAACTTGATGTCCTTTATATGACACGGGTTCAGAAAGAACGATTTTTTAATGAAGAAGATTATATACGACTTAAGGGAATTTATACACTAACTGCTGACAAATTGCAACTTGCATCAAATAATATGCCTGTACTTCATCCTCTTCCACGAGTTGATGAGATCTCTATTGATGTGGATATGGACAAAAGAGCTGCCTATTTTGATCAGGTGCAAAACGGTGTTTATGTTCGCATGGCTTTAATTATGGCATTATTAGGATTAACTGACCCACAGACCGGAAAGGAGGTTGCTCTATGTTAAATGTAGAAGAAATTCAAAACGGAGTTGTGATTGATCATATCACACCAGGGAAAGGTTTGGAAATATACCGAATGCTGCATTTGGAGGAACAGCCTCAGTCTGTGGCTTTATTGCAATCGGTAAAAAGTCAAAAATATGGAAGTAAAGACTTGATCAAGATTGAAGGAGAATATCTTCCAGAACGCTTAGATATATTGGGATATCTGGATGAAAGGATTACATTAATCTATATTCAGAATAATCATGTAGTCAATAAGTTTCACCCAACTCCTCCTATGGAGTTAAAAAATGTAATCAAATGTACAAATCCCAGGTGTATTACCAGTATAGAATCAAACTGTGAACACATTTTTTGTCTGTCAAAATCAAAAAAGTATCGTTGCATTTACTGCAATCAGGAAATGACAGCCAAAAAATAATTAGTAAAGGGACTATCATAATGACAGTCCCTTATTCTTATAAATTTTCTTTTATCTGTTTCGCTGCTTCCACCATATTTTTAAGGCTGGCTTTCGTTTCCGGTACATCTCTTGTCTTTAATCCACAGTCCGGATTTACCCACAGCTTATCTCTGTCGATTTTAGAGAGCATTACATTTAATGCTTTCACAATCTCCTCCACTGACGGTACTCTCGGTGAATGGATATCATATACACCAGGACCTACTTCTGTTTCAAAATGGTTTTCCTTTAATGAATCTAATATCTGCAAATCCGAACGGGATGCCTCAAAGGTAATCACGTCTGCATCCATGTTATCAATCGCCGGAATAATATCCGTAAATTCGCTATAACACATATGGGTATGTATCTGGGTTTCCGGTTTTACACCGCTGTGTGTCAGGCGGAATGCAGGAATGGCAAAATCAAGATACTCACAATACCAGTCAGATTTTCTAAGCGGAAGCTTTTCCCTTAATGCCGCTTCATCAATCTGAATGATACGAATTCCGTTTTTCTCCAAGTCAAGCACCTCATCCCTGATCGCTAATGCAATCTGGGAAATAGACTCTTTGATGGAAATATCTTCTCTTGGGAATGACCAGTTTAAAATGGTAACCGGTCCTGTAAGCATTCCTTTTACTTGCTTTTCAGTCTGTGACTGTGCAAAAACTGACCATTCTACTGTAATCGGCTTTTCTCTGTACACATCACCCCAGATAATTGGCGGTTTCACACATCTTGTACCATAGGACTGTACCCATGCTTTTTCCGTAAACAGAAAACCACCTAAGGCTTCTCCGAAATACTCCACCATATCATTTCTTTCATATTCACCATGAACCAGCACATCCAGTCCGATTTCTTCCTGCCATTTGATGCATTCAGCTATTTTCTTCTTGTTAAATGCCTCATATTCTTCTTTGGATATCTCTCCTTTGCGGTATGCAGTACGGTTTGCTTTTACATCCTTTGTCTGTGGGAATGAACCGATTGTAGTAGTTGGAAGCTCAGGAATCCCAAGTGCTTTTTTCTGTAACTTTTGACGTTCGCTTCGCTTGGGAAGTCTGATATAATCTTTCTCGGTTACCTGGGAAAGTCTCTCTTTCACGTCTTCATTTTTACAATTTCTCTTTTCTGCAAAAAGCTTTTCATTGTTCTTATATGTTTCATCTGTACTATAATCACTGCACTGTGCAAGTTGCTTTAATTCCTTTAACTCTGTCAACTTTTCATGCGCAAAAGCAAAATGAGATAAATACTCCTGAGACAATACGGTTTCATTTTCCATAGTATACGGAACATGCAAAAGGGAGCAGGATGTGGACAATACCGTCTGTATTCCTTTTTCCTTTAATACATCCAATATTTGTAATGTATCCTTATAATGATTTTTCCAAATATTCTTTCCATTTACCAAGCCTGCAAAAAGCAGCTTATCCTTTGGAAAACCATGATTTTCTATCAGATGATATGTCTCTTTTCCTTCCACAAAGTCAAGTCCGATACCATCAAATGGCATCTTTATCAAATCTTGATATACATCTCTCACATCCCCAAAATAGGTTTGCAACAGGATGCTACATTTATCCTTTACCGGAAGAATCCCGTCATAAAGTCTATGAAACAGTTCCAACTCTTCCTGATTCATGTCCAGAACAAGTGCCGGTTCATCAAACTGTATCCATGCAATTTCGTATTCCTCACACTTTTTAATCAGCTCCTGATAAGCGTGGATTACTGCAACTTCAAAATCTCTAACAGTTTTTTCTCCCGTATACCGACATAGCTTTAACAATGTATAGGCTCCAATTACAACAGGTTTCGTTTCAATTCCAAACTCTTTTGCTTCTGTATACTCATCCCACAGCTTATTCCCTGAAAGCGTAATCTGCATATCGTCCTCTACCTCTGGAACAATATAATGATAGTTTGTGTTAAACCATTTTTTCATGGCAAGAGCCTTTACATCTCCCATAGCTCCCTGATAACCACGAGCCATTGCAAAGTAAGTATCCAGTTCAGAAAGACCAAGCTTCTTATAACGCTTCGGTACAATTCCAAATATGACCGCTGTATCCAGCATAATATCATAATAAGAAAAATCATTGCTGGATATATAATCTATGCCTGCTTCTTTTTGTTTCAGCCAATGCGTGCTACGCAAAGACTTCGCCGTATCCTTAAGCTCCTCTGTCGTAATCTCTTTTCTAAAATATTTCTCAGAAGCAAACTTTAATTCCCTTAAAGCTCCGACTCTGGGAAAGCCAATCACTGATGTCTGCATAATGTCCTCCTAATCCTGAATAATAATTTCTTGTTTTTTATTATAATTTGTATCTGATTTCTTGTATAATATATAAAAAAGTAGGCTATCCATAGTTTTAAACTATGGTCAGCCCACCTAGGTTAGTGCAGTTTCCTGATATGTTCTTTTACAACATTTTCGACATCACACAGCATTTCTCCATTTTTACCTAATTCATTAAATCTACCCCTTCGCTCCAGCTTTTTTCCTGGTAAGTCTGACTTTGTGTACTTTTTCAAGGCTTCCAGATAGGTATTTCCAAGTCTGCTGATAAGACCTTTCCTATGGGTAATGTATCCGATACGCATATCATTTTCTTCCGCCAATGGCACTGCAATAATATCTTTTCCATTCAGCTTTCTATCAATGATACCGCTGCATACCGTATACCCATTCAGACCTATTAACAGATTAAATAAGGTTGCCCTGTCCCGTACCCGGATATTTTTCTTTCGTTCCGAAGACGAAAATATTTCCTCCGAAAAATAAAATGAATTATGTTCTCCCTGTTCAAAAGACAGGTAAGGATATGGTTCCAATTCTTCATTAGTTATCACAGATTGCTCTGCAAGAGGATGATTACTGCTGATAAACACATGAGGCTTTGCAATGAAAAGCTCATGAAACTCCAAATCATGGGACTTTAGAATTTTATTAATTACTGCTTCATTGAAGCTGTTCAAAAACAAAATTCCTATTTCACTTTTCATCTTTGCCACATCCTCTATGATTTCATAGGTTTGTGTCTCTCTAAGGCTGAAATCATATTCATCCTGTCCATATTTCTTAATCAGATCAACAAAGGCATTCACTGCAAAAGAATAGTGCTGTGTGGATACACAAAACTGCTTTTTTCCACCCTCACTGCTCTTGTATTTTTCTTCCAGAATTGCCGCCTGCTCCAGTACCTGTCTGGCATATCCAAGAAAATCTTCTCCTTCTTTTGAAATGGAAATTCCCTTATTGCTTCTGTTGAAAATCTGTATATTCATTTCTTTTTCCAGCTCATGAATTGCATTCGTAAGACTGGGTTGCGATATATATAATTCCTGAGCCGCTTCTGTAATTGTTCCGGTTTCTGCAACAGTAATCACATATCTTAACTGTTGTAATGTCATTTTTCCACCCCGTTTCCTGTAATCAGATATTGTTTCAATTCTCTGGCTGCTGCATTCAGTGTTTTCGTGGAATCCTCCAGAATAACAATTTCCCGTTCCAGTTGTATGCCCTCCACATTCAGTTGGACTAATACTCCCTGTTCCAATTCCTGCCTTGCCATAAATTCCGGCAGAAAACCTACGCCCAGTCCTCCCTTTATCATGGGCAGAATCTGGTCTGCAGTTGCAACATCTATATCCGGCAACCACTCCACCCCAAATGGTAAAAACAATTTTGAATACAATTCATAGGTTTTCGTGTGGCGTCCCAATCCAATAATGGGGTATTTTTTCATATCCGCAGGCTGTATCTCTAACTTTTTAGAAAACGAAGTATTAGCCGATGCAACCGGAATTTCCTGAAAACAACCTATCGTAATTTTGCTAAAGCCTGATGGTATATCCATTGGAGAAGTCACAACCGCAAAGTCTGCAACTCCTTTGCGTAGTGTCTGAACTGCTTCCGGCGTGGACTCATTTGTGATGAAAAGATGAATTCCAGGGAAAGATTTTCGAAACTCAATCAATGTATCCATAAGAATACCGTGCAAAGCAGTTTCAGTAGTACTGATACGTATTGTTCCGGTATTCATGCTGCTATAGCCGGCAATTTCTTCCTCTGCTTCTTTTAACTGTGTATACGCAATAGATACATGTGCAAAAAGTCTCTCACCCTCCGGTGTAAGCGTGATTCCTCTGTTAGAACGTATCATAAGTTTGCAATTAAGCTGATCTTCCAGCTTATTCATAAATTTTGTAATGTTCGGCTGATTGCTGTGCAATATTTCAGCAGCCTGAGAAATACTTTTATATTTCGCAACATAATAAAATATTCTGTAATAATCGTAAGTAATGTGCTCCATTTTATGGCTCCTTATGTAAAATGTGTATATTCATTATTCACTATATGTATTTTACACCTTCTAATCAGGAGTATATACTAAATTATAGAAAAAAACAATACAAGGAGTGATGATTATGGACAAAACAATTATCTGTATTGGTCGTGAATACGGCAGTGGTGGCAGGGAAATCGGCGAAAAGCTGGCAAATAAGTTAAACATCCCATGCTATGATAAATTACTTTTAAAACAGGCTTCAGAGGAATTCGGCATTAGTAATTCCAGAATAGAAGAAATGGATGAAAAACCGCCAAAATCTCTTTTTTCCGGAAATCCATTTGCAGATACAGCAATGATGATGCAGACATTTTATTCAGAAAGCGAACAGACAACCAACGCTGTGCGAAAAACAATAGAAAAAATTGCATCGGATAAATCATGCATCATCATCGGCAGATGTGCTTCCTCTTTTTTGAAAACTTATCCGATTGTATCAGTTTTCATATATGCAGACGAAAAGGACTGCATAAAACGTATTATGGATAGAAATAACCTATCCATCAAAGATGCAGAACAACGTTTCAAACGTGTAAATCGCCTTCGTAAGCAATATTTTGATTTCTACTCTGACACAAAATGGGGAAAACCTGAAAGCTACGATTTTATGCTGTCTACTAGTGCATTAGGTGTCAATGGTTGTGTGGAACTAATTGCCAATAGTATCCCTCTTAAAAAGGAGGCATCCCACAATGAATAAGGATTTAACAGTAGGAAATCCACAGAAAGTTCTATGGAAATTCTGCCTTCCACTTTTTGGAAGCATCATCTTTCAACAGATTTATAACATTGCCGACAGTCTGATTGCCGGTAAATTTATTGGCGAAAATGCACTTGCTGCTGTTGGAAACAGTTATGAAATCACCCTGATTTTTATCGCATTTGCTTTTGGTTGCAATATCGGATGCTCGGTAATAATTTCGCAGCTCTTTGGTGCAAAGCAATATACAGAATTAAAAACAGCGGTTAAGACAGCAATGATTGGAAGTGCTATTCTTTGTCTTATACTTATGATGATAGGTACTTTTGGAAGTCATGTACTCCTTACCCTGATTCATACACCCGAAAATATTTTCAGTGACTCCCAGTTATATCTGGATATTTATGTATGGGGGCTTCCCTTTGTATTCTTTTATAATATTGCTACAGGGATTTTCTCAGCCCTGGGAGATTCCAAAACACCATTCTGGTTTCTTGCAATCTCATCCACAGCAAATATCTTTGTAGATATTTTATTTGTAAAGACATTCCGCATGGGTGTTGCCGGAGTTGCATGGGCAACCTTCCTGTGTCAGGGTATCAGTTGTATTCTGGCTCTGATATTTGTCTTTGTAAGGCTTCATAAGATTGAAACAACCTCAAAAGGAAAACTGTTCTCTTTTGAACTATTTAAGAAAATTGCCATAATTGCCGTTCCAAGCATTTTGCAACAAAGCTTTATATCTGTGGGAAATATTATTATCCAGAGCGTAATCAATGGATTCGGTTCCAGTGTCATTGCAGGATATTCTGCTGCGATCAAGTTGAATAATCTGGTCATTACATCATTTACCACTCTTGGAAATGGAATTTCCAACTACACCGCCCAGAATATCGGTGCACAAAAACTAGGGCGTGTCAAAGAAGGCTTTTCTGCGGGCAGAAAAATGGTATGGCTTCTATGTATTCCGCTTTTTCTGCTATATATGTTTGCTGGAGAAATACTCATCAGATTTTTCATGGATAATCCATCACAGGAAGCTTTGCATACCGGAATAACAATTTTAAGAATCTTTTCCCCATTTTATTTTGTAGTTTCTGTAAAACTGGTTGCAGATGGTATTCTTCGTGGTGCCGGAATGATGAAACAGTTTATGATCGCTACATTCACGGATTTAATTTTGCGAGTAGTTCTCGCCTTCGTGTTATCCGGAACCGCCCTTGGAGCAACAGGCATCTGGTGTGCATGGCCAATAGGCTGGACCATTGCAATGATATTTTCCATTCATTTTTACAACGCAAAATATAAAAATGCGTAAGCATTACTGAAGAAGAAAGGGGCGATTATCTCGTCCCTTTGTTCTTGTTTATATCTAAAATTCTATCTTTCTCCATGCCATAATACCTTCTACGATAATCGTATTCTTCTTTGAACTCATCGTAAATCTCCATCTTGTACTGGATACTTGCAAGCTTCTCACCCACATACCCCATACGTTCTCTGAAAGCATCATACTCTGCCATAAAATCATCCGTAGGAATTGGAAGTAGTGTTGCTCTCTCTGCCACAGAAAGTTTGGTATAATCAACATCCATAGGAGTAGCATCCTCAACTTCCATATCAGTGTATAATTCTTCTATCGTAGGTTCATTTGCTATGTCAACCGCATTATATATCTTTGGAATCTCAGCCTGTACGGTTATCTTCTTTGCCTTGTCTGCTTCCTTAACCTGTACAAATTCCTCATATGACAAAATCTCACTCTTGGCTTCTTCCAATGTTATCTCTGATGTATCCTTATACCGAATACTCTCAAGATAATCCATATATTCCCACTTCATTGGATGGTTTGTGATACTTAAATTGTCAAGCACATCATCCCAAAGAGCTGTGGCGTGCTCTGCCTTTTCACGATACAGTTCTACCGCCTGTTTTGATTCAAATTCAGCTCTCGTCATTATCGATGTTGAAAGCACTGTTTCCGATACATTATCACGGTCTGCGATATATTCACCCTCCAGATAGTCAAGATATTCTGTATTGTAATCCGGTCTGTCTGCTTCCTCCTGATATAATCGAATCTGAATCTCATTTCTGTTAAAGACACGCCTTCTTTTCTGTGACAATGCCTCCTGCTCCCTGAGCTGTTTTTCAAGCTGTTCCTTTTTCTTCTTTTCAGCCTGCCTTGCCGCCCTTTCTCTCTCAGTCTGTGCCTTTTGAAATGCCAGTTCTCTGGCTTTCCTCTCTGAAACACACTCCTCAATTCTTTTTACCAGTTCATCTTTTCCATAACCCTCTCCCAGCTTATTTCCACGGATTCCTTTCTTCATATCAGGAAGTGTAAAAGTAACTGTTTTATCCGTAACTCTTATTTTCCACTTATACAACCATTGCAATACCTCTACCAACTGCTCAAGGGATTTCACAGTTGGCAATATCTTATCAATGGTATTGCGAATAAGCTCCTTGTTTGAGGTAATTCCTACACCATCAGAAGCGTTATTCTCCATCAGCCGCTTTTCTACCCAGTAATTATCTGTATGCTTTTTAGCAAGTAAATCCACCTGCTCATAACCAAGTCGCATACATTTATCCATCACCCACTTTTTGGCGTGATACATCATCTTACC
>JAQXYZ010000123.1 GCA_029226935.1 Bacillota bacterium
TTGTCACCTATCATGGGGAGACAATTCAGATTGTGAAATGATCATCCGCTCGATAGAACTTCGTAATTTTCGCAATTATGAAAATCTGGATCTTCACTTGGATCAGGGGACAAATATCCTCTATGGTGACAATGCGCAGGGCAAAACCAATATTCTGGAAGCAGCCTATGTCAGCGGAACGACCAAATCCCATAAGGGAACAAGGGACAAGGAAATGATCCGTTTTGGTGAGGAAGAAGCCCATATTCGTACCATTGTGGAAAAAAATGAAAAGCAGTATCAAATAGATATGCATCTTAGAAAAAACGGAGCAAAAGGAGTTGCTGTCAATAAAATTCCCATTAAGAAGGCCTCTGATCTTTTTGGAATTCTCAATATTGTATTCTTTTCTCCTGAGGATTTGAATATTATCAAGAATGGTCCCTCAGAAAGAAGAAGATTTATTGATTTAGAATTATGTCAGCTGGACAAACTATATTTGTCAGATTTATCCAGATATAATAAAACGCTAAATCAAAGAAATAAACTTTTGAAAGATATCTGCTACCGTCAGGAACTTATGGATACTTTACCTGTCTGGGACGCACAGCTTTTGGAGTATGGATGCAGAATTATCAAAAGACGAAAAAAATTCGTGGAGGATCTCAGTGGTATCATTACTGCCATTCATTCCAATATTTCCGGCGGTAAAGAAAATCTGGCCCTCAAATATGAGTCCAACACGGATGATGCGATTTTTGAAGATGAGCTTTTGAAGGCAAGAAAAAAAGATTTGAAACTTTGTCAGACAACAGTAGGACCCCATCGGGATGATCTTCTCTTTTCCATAGATGGAGTGGATATCCGGAAATTCGGCTCTCAGGGACAGCAGAGGACTTCTGCTCTGTCTTTGAAACTGTCAGAAATAGATTTAGTAAAAAATTCGATTCATTCAACACCGGTTTTACTCCTGGATGATGTGTTGTCTGAGCTGGACAGCAGCAGACAAAATTTCCTGTTGAACAGTATAAAAGATATTCAGACTATCATTACCTGTACCGGATTGGAAGAATTTGTTAAAAACCGTTTTCATATCAATAAAATTTTTCAGGTGATTGCCGGAAAAGTCTATGAGAAGGAAGCGGCTGAAGATATATAATATATAGTTTTCATCCGTTGGATGAGGAGGAAATTCATGAGTGAAACAATGCAGAATAATCAGGAATATGGAGCTGACCAGATTCAGATATTAGAGGGACTGGAAGCCGTAAGGAAGAGACCGGGAATGTACATAGGCAGTACTTCTGCCCGTGGACTTCATCATCTGGTGTATGAGATTGTGGATAATGCAGTAGATGAGGCTCTGGCTGGTTATTGTAAAAATATTGAAGTGACGATTGAGCAGGATAATTCGATTACCGTGCAGGATGATGGCCGAGGAATACCCGTTGGTATGAATCATAAGGCGGGAAAGTCTGCTCTTGAAGTGGTATTTACGGTACTCCATGCAGGTGGAAAATTCGGTGGTGGAGGATACAAGGTATCCGGAGGTCTTCACGGTGTAGGAGCATCTGTTGTAAATGCTCTTTCTACATGGCTTACGGTAGAGGTTTACTATGAGGGGAAAATTTATTCCCAGAGTTATCAGAGAGGAAAGGCTGATGGACCGGTGCATGTAACAGGTGACTGTGATCCCGAGCTTCACGGCACGAAAGTTCATTTTCTTCCGGAT
Organism: Bacillota bacterium; assembly: GCA_029226935.1. Lineage (GTDB taxonomy): Bacteria > Bacillota > Clostridia > Lachnospirales > Lachnospiraceae > Suilimivivens. The sequence goes on from JAQXYZ010000123.1 coordinate 1,712, forward strand.
CCGGAGATTTTTGAGGAAACAGTCTACGATTACAATACGTTAAAACAGCGCTTGAGAGAAACTGCTTTCCTTACCAAGGGACTTCGTATCGTACTGGTGGATACCAGGGAAAACAGTATCCACAATCATGAATTTCACTATGCCGGTGGAATTAAGGAATTTGTCCAGTATCTGAACCGTGGAAAACAGCCTCTGTATGAGGATGTAATCTATTGTGAGGGAAGCAGGGATGGTGTGTATGTGGAAGTGGCTATGCAGCACAATGATTCCTTCAATGATTCTACCTTCAGCTTTGTAAACAATATTATCACTCCGGAGGGTGGAACTCATCTGGCAGGTTTTCGAAATGCCATGACGAAAACCTTTAATTCTTATGCAAGAGAAGCAAAGATTCTCAAGGATAACGATGCAGCTCTGACCGGAGATGATATCAGGGAAGGACTCACTGCAATCATCAGTATTAAGATTGAGGAGCCGCAGTTTGAGGGTCAGACCAAGCAGAAGCTGGGCAACAGCGAGGCCCGAGGTGCGGTTGATTCTGTAGTCACAGAGCAGCTGACTTATTTTTTGGAACAGAATCCGGATATAGCCAAGAATATCTGTGAGAAATCTCTGCTGGCCCAGAGAGCAAGAGAGGCTGCAAGAAAAGCCCGTGATCTGACGAGAAGAAAGACTGCCCTTGAGGGTACAGCTCTTCCGGGAAAGCTTGCGGACTGTTCTGACAAGGATCCAAAAAATTGTGAGATCTTTATTGTCGAGGGAGATTCCGCCGGCGGTTCTGCCAAGACAGCCAGAAGCCGTGCGACCCAGGCAATTCTTCCCCTTCGTGGAAAAATCTTAAATGTTGAGAAGGCCAGACTTGACCGTATTTATGATAACGCAGAGATTAAAGCCATGATTACCGCTTTTGGTACCGGAATCCATGAGGATTTTGATATATCTAAGCTGCGTTATAATAAGATCATCATTATGACGGATGCCGATGTGGATGGAGCTCATATTGCAACATTGATGCTGACATTTTTGTACCGTTTTATGCCGGAGCTTATTAAACAGGGTCATGTTTACCTGGCGACTCCGCCTCTCTATAAAATTGAGAAAAATAAAGGAATCTGGTACGCTTACAGTGATGAAGAGCTGAATAAAATTCTGATAGAAATCGGGCGTGACCAAAATAATAAGATTCAGCGTTATAAGGGACTTGGAGAGATGGATCCGGAGCAGTTATGGGAGACAACCATGGATCCGGAGCGCCGCATCTTAAAGCAGGTGGTAATCGATGATGAAAGTTCATCGGAAATAGATGTGACCTTTACTACTCTTATGGGAGACAAAGTAGAACCGAGAAGAGAATTTATTGAAGAAAATGCCAAGTATGTTCAGAATCTTGACATTTAAGGAGGATTAAATCAGTGGATGACAAGATATTTGATCAAATTCAACAGGTTGATTTGAAAAAAACGATGGAAACCTCCTATAT
>JAQXYZ010000124.1 GCA_029226935.1 Bacillota bacterium
ACACAGTCCGGTGATGGCAGTACGCAGAACGGTACAGAAGCAGCGGACAGCGCATGGAACCCGTTGTGGCTGATAATTGTCGGTGCTGTGGTAATCGTAATCGGACTTGGCGTGTTCTATGCAGTGAAGAAAAAGAATTCGGAAGATAAAGAGAGGTAATCATTTCAGAGGGGGTTCATTTGAACCCCCTTCAGACTGTAGACTATTGGTTGTGACCAATGGTCTTTTATGTTATGATTATGTTATCGGCAAAAAAGAATTTTTGATGCTTCGTATTTGAACAGTATTATAAGTAAAACTTACGATATGCGTGTGGGGATAAACATGAAATTACATAAAAAACTATTTTCAGTGATAGTAGCGTTTATACCGATCATATTTCTGATTGCTTCGATTATATGGAAACCTTTATATACTTATGACTCTCTTCTTTGTGACCGAATATATACTACAATGGATGGCATCAGCCCAAAGATCAAAATTATTGCAGTAGATGAAGAAACTCTTGAGGCATATGGTATTTTTCAGAAATGGTCCAGAGAAAAGACGGCAGACCTGATTGAGATGCTCTATAAAGATGAAACAAAGGCACCTGCGCTTACTGCACTCGACTTTCTGTTTATAGATAATGGTAATGCACAGGCGGATGCACGGTTGGCAGAGGCATGTGCAGGGAGAGAAAATATAATTGTTGCCTCCAATCTGGTATACAGGGGGACGACAGAGCAGTCTGAGTATGGCGGGATGTATTACAACAAATGGAATGTTGACAGCGTGGAAAAACCTTATGAGGAACTTTCAAAAGTTGTACAAAGTGGCTATACCAATGCATATATTGCAGAAGATGGGTGTATTAGGTATACTAAACTAACAGAGCAATATCAGGATGTACTCATACCGAGCTTTGCATGGCTTATGTACGAAACATATGAAAAACAGCAGGGAGGAGAGATTGTTAAGCCGACGACAACAGCAAACGGACAGGTTACTTTTTTTTATTCGGGAAAGGTAGGGGAATTCCCTCATTTTTCCATGAAAAGCGTGATGGATGGAACAGTTCCCATAGAGGAATTTAAAGATTGCATTGTACTGATTGGCGCTTATGCACCGGGATTTCAGGACGCTTATACTACTTCAGCCGAAAAAGGGAATCCCATGTACGGAGTTGAGATACAGGCCAACATTTTACAGGCCTTAATGGAAAGGAAAACGGCGGTACCGCTCTCAGGAGGAACGTATCTTCTTGTATCGGGGATTGTAATGTATCTCTTTTTCCTGTTGGCGCGGAAACAAAAGTTATTTTCTGCTATAGCAGAGGCATGCATTTTGATTTTTCTTCATTTTTTGACAGGAAAAGTGCTTTCCGGGAGGGGATATACAATCCCCCAGATTTATTTTGCCGGAATTATGGCGGTGGGTGTTATATGCATGATTGGCGAAAAGTATTGTGCAGAAATAATCCGCAGAAAAAGGGTACTTTCTACATTTAAAAAGTATGTAGCACCACAGGTTGTAGATCAGCTTGCAAAAGATAATAATTTTAAAACAAGAATTGAAGGAGAAAAGAGAGAGGTAGCAGTTTTATTCGTAGATTTGAGAGATTTTACTGCTCTGTCAGAGAGCCTTGCACCGGAACAGGTGGTAAAGATACTCAATGAATATCTTGCGCTTACAACTTCGTGTATTTTGAAAAATAACGGAATGCTGGATAAGTTTATCGGAGATGCGACTATGGCAGTATTTAATGCTCCGGTCAGTCAGGAGGATTACGTTTATCAGGCAGTGCACACAGCAATAGACATGCAGAAAGAAGCCGAAAAGCTGACTGTCGGTCTTGAGAAACAATTTGACAAAAAAGTCAGCTTTGGTATAGGAATTCATTGCGGAGAAGCGGTTATTGGCAATATCGGATGTGAATTCAGAATGGATTACACAGCAATTGGAGACACCGTAAATACAGCAGCACGCTTAGAGAGCAGGGCGGGAGCAGGAGATATTCTGATCAGTGAGGCGGTATATCGGGAAGTAAAGGACAGAGTCGATGCTGAAGCTGTTGGAGAAATGGAACTAAAGGGAAAGAGCAGAAGAATAATGGTTTATCGTGTATTGGGTATAAAGGAGGAGAATTAAGTGGACAGAAAATTTTTAATTATCCCGGAGTTTGGGCAGTTAGACAGGACTATGGAACTTGCGGAACAATATCAGGCAGGCTTCGAGTACAATGACTTTTTTAGTCCAAAGATTTATGAAGATGAGTCTGAAATAAAAAGACGATGTAACGTATATAAGCAGCTTGACAGAGACAGAAGTCGGGATACATTACATGGAGTCTTTCTTGATATGGCAGTGACAAGTACAGATACTGTGATACGAAATCACAGTAGAAGGATGGTGCTTCAGTCAATGGAAGTTGCCGAAAATCTGGGCGTGAAGGGCGTAGTGTTCCACAGTGGACTGATTGCGGAATTACAGATAGCTTCCTATTTGGATGCATGGCTGAATGAGTCTGAAATTTTCTGGCATACTATGGCAGAACGATATCCTGAAACAGATATTTACCTTGAAAATACATTTGAAAGAACACCGGATATGTTGATTAAACTGAAAAAGAGGCTGGCAGATGTAAAGAACTTTAAGCTTTGTCTTGACTATGGCCACGCTTGTCTTACCCCTACCCCTATAGAAGGCTGGGTGGAGGAGATGAAGGACTTTACAGGGCATATTCATTTGAATGATAATGATTTGAAAGCAGATCTGCATCAGGTGCCGGGAGAAGGTAAAATTGATTTTGAAAAGTGCCGGATGCTGCTTCAACAATGTTTGCCTCAGGCTTCGATATTGTTGGAACTAAATGGGATAGACAAACAGAGAAAAGCGTTGGAGTATATGAGCAGGCTTTAATGCATTTGACAAAAGATATGAAGGGATATACTTATGGAATATAAAAACAGTGAGCTGATTAAAATTTTGGATACTGGCATAGCACTGTCAAAGGAGAGGGACAGAAATAAACTTTTGGACAAAATATTGGATGAAAGCATGGATATCACCCATTGTGACGCGGGAACTCTCTACATGTACAGGGAAAACAAGTTACATTTTCATTTGATGAAAACTATATCCATGAATGTAAACAAGGGAAAGGATGGAGAAGTGATAGATCTTCCACCGGTGCCGATGGTGGAGGAAAATATCTGTGCTTATACAGTGATTCACAAAAAGCCGTTGAATATAGAGAATGTATATGAAAGTACAGAATTTGACTTTTCCGGTCCTTATAAATACGATCAGATGACAGGATACCATACCGTATCCATGCTTACCATTCCTCTTTTGAACCAGGAAGGAGAGGCGGTTGGCGTATTGCAGCTGATTAATGCCATGGATGAACAGGAAAATGTGATTGCATTTGCACATAGAATGGAACACATTATCCTTGCACTGGCTTCACAGGCGGCAATTGCAGTGTCAAATATCCGGTATGTGGAAGAACTCAAGGAGCAGATGTGGTCTTTTACAGAAGCCATGGCAGAAACGATTGATACGAGAACACCTTATAATGCAAACCATATCAGAATGGTAGCAAATTATGCATCCAAACTTGCTGATTTTATCAATGAACAGCATGAAAGAGGGGTGGAAAAGGAATACTTTTCAAAGAACAGGAAGGAACAGCTGATCCTTGCAGCGCTGCTCCATGACATGGGGAAAGTGGCGATACCTGAAAATGTGATGAATAAGGCAACCAGACTGGAACATCGGTTGAAGGATATAGAAATCAGGTTTGAATTGTTTCGCGCAAGGTATCAGATACAAATGTTGGAAGGCACAATGACGCAGGATGAATATGATACGACCACTGATTGCCTTGACAATATCCTTAAGCTGGTCAGGGAAGTAAATGTGATGGGCTTTCTTTCAGATGAGAAGAAGCAGGAACTGGAGAAGGTATTTACATGTAAATATGTGGGTAAAGAGGGAACACAGCCTTACTTTACGGAAGAAGAAAAGGAGGATCTGCTTATCAGGAAAGGAACTCTTACAGAAAAGGAAAGAGAAGTCATGCAAAGCCATGTAGAAATGACAGAGCGTATCCTCAGTAAGGTTCATTTTAATGATAATTATCAGGATGTGATGAAATGGGCCGTCCAGCACCATGAATGTCTTGACGGAAGCGGATATCCAAGACATCTGACAGGAGATGCACTTTCGACGGAAGCAAGGATACTGGCAGTGGCAGATATCTGTGATGCACTTCTTGCAACTGACAGACCCTATAAGAAACCAATACCGAAAGACAAAGCATTTGCCATTATGAGAGACATGGTAAATCAGGGTAAGCTTGACGGAAAAATCGTAGATTATCTGGAACAATGCATTTGATGGAATATGATAAGATAAGAGGGTACGGAGAGTGAGGGAATTACTAAAGACCGTAAAAGGCAAAATTATATTAGGGGCAGTGGCAATAGGCGTATTTGCGACTATCGTCGTGATTGCTGTAATGAATATCAAGTCAGAAAGTACAGAGGCATATCGCACCATTTCAGTGGAAGAGGTCAATGGAACATGTGTCGTGCTGGATAGTGAAAATACCAGTTGTAATGCATATAAGGGAATGCATTTGTACTCGGGCAATGATGTCAGCGTACAGGAAAAATCCGATATGACCATGCTGCTGGATATGAATAAATATGTTTATGCAGAAGAAAATACACACTTTTGGCTTGAGGCGGAGGGAAGCAGTGAAAAAAGCAAGACCCGGATTTACTTAGATCAGGGTTCTGTATTGAATCGTATTGATACAAAATTGACAAAAGGAGAGACCTATCAGGTTAACACTCCTAATTCTGTCATGGCAGTCAGGGGAACTGTATTTCGCGTAAGTGTGGAAGCCGACGAGGAAGGAAAGACACTGACGAATCTTGATGTCTATCAGGGAACGGTTGCTGTCGATTTAAAAGATGCAGAAGGTAAACTAAATGGTAATTCGGAAGTGTTTGAAGCCGGAGAAGCTGCTGTGATTCGCGCGGATGAAGAAAATACGGAATTTGTAGCAGACGAGAATGGTAACATAAAACGGGAAATTGACTTTAAGTCACTGCCACAGGAAACTGCTGAGCAGTTGGTCGATTATATAGACGATGGAGAAGAACTGAGTATTGAAAAGGAGCTTCTGATGGATTATACCGCTTTGGCGGAACATCAGATGGAAGAAGTAGTTGTAGAAGAAGCAACCTGTTCGAAGGAAGGAAAAAAGGAAATTCGTTGTATTGTCTGCAATGAAGTAGAAGAAACTATCAGCATTCCCCGTCTTTCACATAAAAAATCGACAACATTGGAAACTGTTAAAAAGGCTGACTGCACCGGGAAAGGTCAGGAGCAGCTGACCTGTTCGCTGTGCGGGGAGGTTTTGGAAACAAGAGAAACGCAGATGACCGAGCATAAGGAAGGTCGTTTTGTGGTAGTTAAAAAAGCAAGCTGTAAAGAAGAGGGCAAGGCAGAGATACACTGTATCGTGTGTGATAAAGTTCTCAGAACAGAAGTGCTCAGCATCCTGCCGCATCAAGCTGATGAAGGAAAGATTATTAAGGAAAGTACTTGTACCGAAGCGGGACAAATCGTAAAATCCTGTACAGTCTGTAATGCTATTATAGAGAAGTCTGCAATAGAACCCTTGGGACATAATTTTGGGGAATGGAAAGAAACAAAGGCGGCAAGCTGTGAACGTACAGGAACGAAAACCAGAACCTGTGCCCGCTGTCAAAAGACGGAGACTGTGACTATCTCAGCGTTGGAACATAAATATGGAGAATGGAAAGAAACGAAGGCGGCAAGCTGCGAGAGTGCAGGAACGAAAACCAGAACCTGTGCCCATTGTCAGAAGACGGAAACTGTGACTATCGCGGCACTGGGACATAAGTATGGAGAATGGAAAGACACAAAGGCAGTAAGCTGTGAGAGTACAGGAACGAAAACCAGAACCTGTGCTCGCTGTCAGAAGACGGAGACCATGTCTGTTGCAGCGACAGGTCATAATTTCGGGGAATGGAGTGAGACCCAGGCACCGGGCTGTGAAAGTGAGGGAGTCAGAAGCCGTAGCTGCTCCCACTGTGGAAAAACAGAGACCATGTCTGTTGCGGCGACAGGTCATAATTTCGGAGAATGGAGTGATACTAAGGCACCGGGTTGTGAAAGTGAGGGAGTCAGAAGCCGCACCTGTTCTCGTTGCGGAAAAACAGAGACAATGTCTATTGCTGCATTAGGACATAGTTACAGTAATGGAGACTGGTGGAAAGAAACTAAGGCACCGGGGTGCGAAAGTGGGGGGGAATGCAGTCGTACCTGCTCTCGCTGCCAGTATACTGAAACACGACCTATACCGGCAACAGGACATAACTATCAAATTACATACCACAAATTTGACGACATTACGACTGTTGGAAGTCCGACGTCTATTCCAACAGACCGGCTTTGTACGTCCTGCGGTGCGGTAGACAGAACCAGCCATACGGTTACGCTTCTGGAAAATGGCTCCTGGCAGTGTCAGGAGTGTGGAGGTCAGGTAACACAATAAACTTTTTCTCTTCATGTATTTTTCTTCGCTTTTATGTGCAGTATATAGTGTGAAACTAAGCGAAGGAGATTTGGTGTGAAAAAGAATAAGGAATTTACCCCCTATGTTCCGGCAGATAAGACAATGCCTGAACTTACTGCGACCTCCATAGCGACTGGAATTGTCCTTTCGGTTGTCTTTGGTGCGACAAATGCATATCTGGGATTGCGAGTGGGAATGACTGTTTCTGCATCCATCCCGGCAGCCGTTGTCTCTATGGGAGTTATTCGTGTAATTATGCGAAGAAATTCCATACTGGAAAGTAACATTGTACAGACAGTAGGTTCGGCCGGAGAATCTCTTGCGGCAGGTGCTATTTTTACACTTCCGGCACTGTTTTTATGGGCAGCGGAAGGGAAGATGGAGAAGCCGGGAATTTTGGAAATCACGTTGATTGCCCTGCTTGGAGGATTGCTTGGAGTTTTCTTTATGGTTCCGCTTAGAAATGCCTTGATTGTAAAAGAACATGGTGTTTTGCCTTATCCTGAAGGGACTGCATGTGCAGAGGTGCTTCTGGCGGGAGAGGAAAAGAGTACAAGCGCATCCACGGTGTTTAAGGGAATGGGATTGGCAGCTCTGTTTAAGTTTGTCGTTGATGGAGTAAAAGCAGTACCGGGGGAAGTTTCGATACATTTCAAAGGATATGCAGGAGAAATCGGCACGCAGATTTATCCTGCGGTAATGAGCGTTGGCTATATCTGTGGACCCCAAATATGTTCTTACATGTTTGCGGGAGGTCTGCTCAGCTGGATGGCATTAATCCCGATGATTGTTCTGTTTGGAGAACAGTTAACCTTATATCCGGGAACACAGACAATCGGAACCATGTTTGCAACAGGCGGAGCCGGCGTAATTTGGAGTACTTATATTCGATACATTGGAGCAGGAGCATTGGCGGCAGGAGGGCTGATTAGTCTGTTGAAGTCATTTCCTCTTATTGTACGAACCTTTCGGGATGCATTAAAAAGTATGGGAGAAGCATCAAAGAGCGTAAAGGACAGAACTTCACTGGATCTTGGAATGCGGAGCGTGGTGGTAAGCATTGTCCTATGTATGGTATTGATATGGGTGCTTCCTGTGATACCGGTAACTTTTTTGGGAGGAATTATGATAGTAGTATTTGGCTTTTTCTTTGCTACAGTGTCCTCCAGAATGGTAGGCTTGGTGGGAAGCAGTAATAATCCGGTTTCAGGTATGGCAATTGCAACACTTCTGATGGCGGCATTGATCCTAAAGGTTACCGGTGACAGTGGAATTTATGGGATGCAGGGAGCCATTGCAATCGGTTCAATTATTTGTATTGTGTCTGCAATTGCAGGCGATGCCTCACAGGATTTGAAGACAGGATTTCTTCTGGGGGCAACACCCCGAAAGCAGCAGATTGGGGAAGTGATTGGTGTGATTGCTTCAGCACTTGCAATTGGAGGAACTTTGTATCTGCTTGATCTGGCATGGGGATTTGGGTCGGCAGAACTGGGAGCACCACAAGCGACGCTTATGAAAATGATCATAGAAGGAGTCATGGAAGGAAATCTCCCATGGACGTTGGTATTTATTGGCGCTGTTATTGCAATTGTAGTTGAAATATTGGGGATTCCGGTACTCCCTTTCGCGATTGGTGTTTACTTACCGGTACAGTTGAATGCATGTATTATGGTTGGTGGACTGGTACGTCTTGCATGTGAGAAGATGAAAAAGGAAGAGTCGGAAAAGAGAGAAAGTATCAGTAATGGCATCCTATTTTGTTCGGGAATGATTGCGGGAGAAGGGTTGGCAGGGATACTGCTTGCCATACTGGCAGTAGTAAACTTGGATTATTTGATTGATTTTTCGGGAATTTTAAATCTATCTCCACTGGTGGCCGATCTGGGAAGCCTTCTGGCATTTGGAGTAATAATTTTTTCATTGTTAAAGGTAACTGTTTTCAAAAAATGCAATAACAAGTGAAAAATTTTCTATACTGTGATAAGATGAATACATTGAAAAGAGGTGGCTCATCTTATGAAATATTCAATTAGAAAGCAGTTCACACTGGTGTTTTGTTTGTTAATGGCAGGCAGTATCCTGCTCTGCTGGTTTATCAACAGCACTTTTTTGGAGAGGTATTATCTAAATAATAAGCAGAAGGCAATGATGAATGCTTATCAGACGATAAATAAGGCCTCAAATGAAGGGGCAATTAATTCAGAAGATTTTGATATAGAATTTCAGAAAATATGTGGGAAATACAATATTAATATTATTCTATTGGACGCAGAGACCAGAACCATAAAGACCTCTATTAATGATTATGAGATGTTGAGCAGGCAGCTGTTGGATTACTTGTTTGATAAAGATATAACAGAAAATGATGAAATTTTATGCATCGGAGACAACTACGAGATGCATATGAAGATGGATGAGCGTACCAGACTTGAATATGTTGATATGTGGGGAGTTCTTGACAATGGAAATCTGTTTCTTTTCAGAAGTCCGGTTGAAGGCATCCATGAGAGCGTGGTGCTTGCAAACAGATTCCTTGCCTATGTAGGAGTAGGATCTGCCATATTCAGCGCACTGATTATTCTTTGGGTTTCGCGTAAAATTACGGAACCTATCATGGAACTTACCAGAATTTCAGAGAGAATGAGCCATCTTGATTTTGATGCTAAGTATACAGGGAACAGCAAAACAGAGATTGCGTTACTGGGACAAAATATAAATCAGCTTTCCGAAACACTTGAAACGACTATTTCGGAATTAAAAAGTGCTAATAACGAGTTGCAGCGTGATATAGAAAAGAAAAATAAAATTGATGAGATGCGTAAGGAATTTTTATCTAATGTATCCCATGAATTGAAGACGCCAATCGCATTGATTCAGGGGTATGCAGAAGGTTTGAAGGAAGGCATTAATGACGATGCGGAAAGCAGGGAGTTTTATTGCGAAGTAATTATGGATGAAGCGTCCAAGATGAATGACATGGTCAAAAAGCTTCTTACTTTAAATCAGCTGGAGTTTGGAAATGATACTGTGGTAATGGAGCGTATAGACATTACAGCTTTGATTAAGAATTATCTTCAGTCAGCATCCATTTTGTGCAAGCAGAAGGAAATTACAGTGCAGATGGAGGATTATCCGCCTGTTCATGTATGGGCAGATGAATTTATGGTAGAAGAGATTTTTAATAATTATTTTACCAATGCAATGAATCATGTTGCGGAAAATAAAGTGATTGATGTAAAATTAATGCTAAAAGATCATCTGGTGAGAATTTCTGTTTTTAACACCGGAGTACCCATACCGGAGGAAAGCCTTCCGCATATATGGGAAAAGTTTTATAAGGTGGACAAGGCGAGGACCAGAGAATATGGTGGAAGCGGAGTCGGTTTGTCAATTGTGAAGGCTATGATGGATGCGATGAACCAAAAATATGGTGTGATTAATTATGATAATGGTGTTGAATTTTGGTTTGAACTGGAAGTGTCTGACAATCTTTATGAGCAAATGAAATAAAACTGGTTTTATATTAGGAAGTATCAAGTGGAGGAAAAATGAGAGACAAGCTGATAAAAGGCATGGTAACAATAGCGGCTGTTGTGCTGCTGACCGGTTGTGGGAATAAAATACCACAAATGACGGATGAACAACAGGCTCTGGTGGTTGAATATGCAGCTGATGTGGTAGTAAGGCATGATAAAAATTATAGTGGAAAGCTGGTAGAACTTTCTATTGAACAACAGCTCCCGGAAGAGGAAGCTACCATGGAGAAGCAAATGCCAGAGACAGAGAGTCCTTCTGTGCCTGAAAATATTGATATAGAAGAACCGGTTTATGAGGTACAAGAACAGACACAGATAGAGGATATAGCATCATTTTTAAAGATGGATACGGTCAAGATAGACTATGCAGGATATGAAGTGGATGATTTTTATCCCAATGAAAGTGAGAGCGAGAACTTTTTCTTTGCAATGAATGCAACGGAGGGAAACAAGCTACTTATTTTGAAATTTGAGGTTGAAAATATCTCCGGTGCAGAGACGGAACTTGATATTGCACAGAGCAATGTAAAGTTCAAAATTGAAGTGAATGGAGAAAAGAAGAATGCACTGACCACAATGCTGCTTAATGATTTAGCATATTATCAGGGAACAGTTGCACCGGGGGAGTGTGTGGAGCTTGTATTGACGTGTGAAATTCCCGATCAGCAGGCAGGAGAAATTTCATCCTTGGCCTTAATCATGAAAAGTGTAGACAATACAGCTACAATTTCACTGAATTAAAGTGATAAATTCTTTTGGCATTATCCCAAAAGCCCATTTTGTGGGCTTTTTTTGCTACTTTAAAAAGTGTGCAAAAAATTTCTACAAATTTTTTAAAATTAGTGTTGACATTATGAAAAAGGGATGATATAGTAAACATCGTTGCGGGTGATAAATAAAAACGAAGCAACTAAAGAACCTTGACAAATAAACAGCAATGCAACCCTGAAAATTCTAATGAGTAAGGTCCGAGAGGACGAGGCTCTGAAGAAAATTCAGAAGCAAGTTTCGAACAGAAACGAACCAAACAACAGTATTCGGTTAAAGAAAAGCCA
>JAQXYZ010000125.1 GCA_029226935.1 Bacillota bacterium
CCCCTATCACACTATGGGCAAATCCAAATACGAAAAACTTGGAATTCCTTATAAGTTAGAGGATGTTCCTCCTATGGATAAAAATAAAGTCATTGAGAAAAAAGAAGTTATTCTAAACGGCATCCGTGCCCGCAGAGAAGAAATGGAAAAACTGTAAATACAAAAGAATTTATGCAGGGGGGAAATGAAGATGAAACGAGTATTAGCTGCTCTTCTTGTATGCTGTTTGCTGTTATCCGGCTGTGGAAAGCAAAAGGATACTCAAGTGATGAGTAAAGAATACACACAGCAGGAGCAGTTGGATGCAGAAAGCTATGTTGTAGGAATGGAATATTATGCAAGTGCCAAATATAACGAAGCCATTGCATCATTCTTAAAGGTATCAGATGAATCTACTTTAAAGTCTGCTGCAATGGTTGGGCTAGCCGAGTGCAGAATTGCACTGGGCGATACAGAAACTGCCCAGAAGGAACTGGCAGATTATTTGCAAGAAGTCAATGGCGCCGGAATTTATAGTTGCTGCTGTGGTCCCCTTCCTGCTAATGTGGGAGAACTGGGTGCCCAAAAAGTTACCGAATACTACAATCAGGTGGACCGCTACTCCAGCACTGAGGATATGTTGCAGGTCTATCTGTTACTCAGCCGTATCTATGAAACCAGAGGGGAATTTGATCATGCCCTGGAAACGCTTGAAATGGCATCCCGCTTTTTTGAAACTCCTGTAATTGAAAACGCAATTACCCGCGTTAAAATGCAGGAAGAAAATTACGGAAAGTTGAATTCTGCACAATGGATGGAACAACAGATTGCACAGGGGAAAAAAGAATTTTTAGAATCTGATGCCTACATAACGGATCTCGATACAGATACAGAACCTGCTGAAGAAACCACTACACCTATCAGCTTCGATCCCACTGAAATATCCGTGGATACGTTAGAGAAGCTATTTACTGCTTTAAAAGCTTCTGATTTTGTAACTGCACATAATTTAATATCCGATGGAAGTCTCAACGCTGTAGCAGCCTCGCCATCCGGCGTATACTATACTCCCGGAGCAGGTGAACCGCTTCTCGGTATTAAAGACGGTGAGGGTATTTTAATTAAAATGGAAAGTACTGAGGGGTATCTCTTGTATTCTGCCTTTTATTCCCAGTGGGAAAACGGAAGCAAAGATGGGGTATTTCATGGTATTACCGGAACACCTGACACTTATTTTACTGCCTGCGAGACTTCAGTCAATGGAAATGAACTGAACGGAGAATATAAGTACATAAAGTTTGTTTCCGGGGCTGATCCAGAAATTATGTACCGTGCCGAAGGAACTGTTACCGCTAACAGTATGAGTGGTCCAACCCTGTACTGGTGGGAGTATGCATGCAGTGATCCTACTGAAATCGTCCTGTTTGACGGCTATTTTGCTGACGCTGAAAACGTCATTCCCATGGATCCCCAAATTTACGGAACGAGTGGCTATATGGTGACCATTGCCAATGGAGCCGGAATTCCACTTAACAAAAACGAACTGCTCACATGGAGTCCCGGACAGGCAGGATATGTAGCACAGGACATTAACAACGCTTATAAGGAGGCTGCTCCCAAAGAGACAGCAGAAAGCAATAATAACAAGAGACCGGAATATGCATATGAGATTCCTCTGCAATACGCAAAGGAATTAGAGCAACGGTACTATTACGAGAACAACAATGTACTTTTTAGAATCAACGATCTAGATCAGGTAAAAGTTGGTCAGGAAGCCAATGTTTATTGGAGAGAATATTTTGACGAAAGCTTTACACCTGAAGATTTTGTGGTAACCACCAGTGACGAATCCATGCTGAAGGTCATTACCGAAAATCAGCATTTATCAGATGATTCCTATTCCTGTAAAGTACTTGCCCAAGGCGAAAAGAGCGGAACCGTGGAAGTCACTGTAACAATTCCAAAGAAAAACATCTCCGTAAGCACCACGGTAAATATCCTGATTCCACACAATGTAGAATTAGCAGATGGCAGAACCGATGTGGTCTGGGGATACTGGAACAATGAGGTTGCCGAAGAAATTATTCTTTACTTGAATCAATATCGCATGGAGCACGGTAAGGAGCGATTAGAAACCCATGAAGATACGCAAGATTTCTCTGCAACGAGAGCTATGGAATCGGCATGGTATATGGACAGTCAACGTGTTTATAATATGATGAATTCAGTTGCAAATGCTCCATTTCTTGATTGGGATATTGCTGAGGCAGAAGAGGAAAGAGCACAATTAAGAGAAGATACCGGTTTAAGCATTCTCTCAACAGATGAAATTCACGACTATATGGGTGATTTCTTTGCTTATGCAGAGGAACAAAAAAAGCTTGCTGCTCATATCCGACCAAACAAACAGCCTTTTGATGGCGGCGAAAACATTTTAGGCTGGTCCAACCGCGGTTCAGAATCAGCAGGATATGATGCCGTATATTTCGGATGGCACAACTCTGCAGGACATCGTGCAAATATGTTAGGAGATTACAAGTCCGTTTCTGCCGGATGTTTTGTTACAGACAATGATGCCTGGTTTTTTGTTACTAACTTCTACACCGAATAAACATAATTAACAATTCAAAAATTCATGCATTTTGACTTGTATTCGTTATGAGTTTATATTAAAATAGTTAAAGAGCGATTGATAAATTAATATCAATTAAGATATATATTTAAGGAGGATTTAAGTTATGGCATATGCAATTGGTGACGCTTGTATTTCTTGTGGCGCTTGTGCTGGACAGTGTCCTGTAGGCGCTATCAGCGAAGGTGATGGAAAGTTTGAAATCGATCCTAACACCTGCATCAGCTGTGGTTCCTGTGCAGGAGGATGCCCTGTAGGCGCTATTTCCGAGGAATAGGAAAGAAATTTAAATGCTGCCGTACTTATGATTTTAGTCATTGTACGGCAGTATTTTTCATTTCACCTCTCTAATCATGATTCCTTTTCTATGACTATTTTTCTTTTTCAGCTTTCTTCTTTGGTTTCTTTAACCAGCCTTCAAACATTTTCTTCTTATCCATATGTACTTTGCCGCTGCGCGTCCGCAATAGTTCATCAATCTGGCGGTAGTGCTCTTCCTGTCTGCCTATGCGTTCTTCCTCCCTGATATCTTCCTTTTCCTCCTGCAGGCGGAACTGGTAGTCCAACTCTTTTAGCAGGCTTTCCTTGACCTCGCGGCACAGCTCTTGATTACTGCTTTGTACCGCTTCCACAATCATATCCCTTAAAAGTTGTTGAAGTCTTAAGCTCTTCTGCTCACGGCTTTCCTCCTGCACTGCCGCCGGATGTTCATTTACAGGTAAAAACTCTCCTTTCTTTACCATAACCACATGGCGTTTTCCCATATCCATTTCAACCTCTTCCGGCGCCTGAGGCATTACCACCATCTGCAGATTTCCACTTTTGAGCATATGGCGTATTGCTTTAAGCTGAAGCCCCTGCTCCTTTAATTCCTTGATTTTGCGAAACTGTTTTATATCCTCTTCTGTATAGTAACGATGTCCCATTTCATTACGCTTGGCGGGCATCTGAAGTTCCTCCTCCCAGTATCTGAGCACATGCGACTCCACCTGTACCTGCTTTGCTGCATCTGAAATCATATAAATCTTTTCCGTCTGTTTCATACTCTCAAACTCCTTTTCCTTTTATATTTATAATTTATTTTTTCCTATAAATCAAAAGAGGACACACCATTTTGGCTTGTCCTCTTTTGTAAAATAAATAATTTTTTTAAAGTTACTGCAAAATGCCCACTTATTTCTGTAAATTGGCAAATTTGGTATAATCCGGCAGCCATACAAGTTCCACGGTTCCAATCGGACCGTTTCTCTGCTTGGCAATGATAATCTCTGCAATTCCCTTCTTCTCCGTATCCTTATTGTAATAATCATCACGGTAAATGAACATTACCACGTCCGCATCCTGCTCAATTGCCCCAGATTCACGAAGATCTGAAAGCATAGGTCTGTGATCAGGACGCTGCTCCACTGCACGGCTTAGCTGCGACAATGCAACCACAGGAACATTCAGTTCTCTGGCAAGTGCCTTTAAAGACCGTGAAATATCGGAAATCTCCTGCTGACGTGAATCGGAACCTCTTCCGCTTCCCGACATCAACTGTAGGTAGTCGATGATAATAATTTTCAAATCATGCTCCAGCTTGTACTTTCTGCACTTAGAGCGAAGCTCCGAAATACTGATACCCGGTGTATCGTCTATAATCAGATTTGATTTACCGATTACACCCGCACTTTCAATCAGCTTTTCCCATTCTGCATCAGACAAATTTCCTGTACGAAGATGCTGCGAATCTACTCTGGACTCCAGGGAAAAGAGACGGTTTACAAGCTGCTCTTTACTCATTTCCAAGCTGAAAATAGCTACTGTCTGGTTCA
The DNA here is from genome assembly GCA_029226935.1 of Bacillota bacterium. GTDB lineage: Bacteria > Bacillota > Clostridia > Lachnospirales > Lachnospiraceae > Suilimivivens. Next base: position 4,426 of record JAQXYZ010000125.1, read on the forward strand.
GCTTAAATGCCACATGCTGGGCGATATTAAGCACGAAGGCTGTCTTTCCCATGGACGGTCTTGCAGCCACCAGAATCAGGTCAGAAGGCTGCATTCCGGCAGTCCTGTAATCCAGATCGATAAAACCAGTAGCAATGCCTGTCACATTTCCGTTATTCTTGGATGCCTTTTCAATCTTATCCATGGCATTCATTACTACCTGTCTGATGGGAACAAATTCTCCGGTATTTCTCTTCTGTACCAGTTCAAAAACACGCTTTTCGGTATCCTCCAGGATAACCTCTAAATTTTCCTTGCCTGCATAACAGGTATTGGCAATTTCTTCGTTGAGACGTATCAGTTTACGGAGCGTAGCCTTCTCTGCCACAATATTTGCATAATATTTAATGTTTGCCGATGTAGGCACTGCCGTAATCAAATCTCTGATGAATTCAAGGCTGCTGACCTCCGGCGGCACATCCTTTTCCCTAAGCCTGTCCTGCAGCGTTACCAGATCCACCGGTTTTCCTTCATCATTCAGTTCTACCATGGTGTCAAACAGTACCCCATACTGCTTGCCATAAAAATCATCACCGCATATAATTTCCGATGCAACGGTAATTGCTTCCCTGTCCATGATCATAGAACCGATTACCGACTGCTCTGCCTCTATACTATGCGGCAATACACGCTTTAAAAGCGCTTCCTCTGTCGCTGCCATTTGTCATCTAACCTTTCATCTCTGTCACTTTTACCTTTAGTTTTCCGGTCACACTGGGATGAAGCTTTACGCTGACCTCATACACGCCGAAATTCTTAATTGCCTCCGGCAGAACAATCTTCTTCTTGTCAATTTCCTTGCCGCACTGTTCCTTGTACGCTGCTGCAATTTCTTTCGTTGAAACGGAACCAAAAGTTCTTCCACCTTCGCCCCCTTTAATGGATAAGACAACCTCATCTTCTTCCATCTCTTTTGCAAAAGCCTTTGCTGCATCCAGCAATTCTTTTGCCACCTTTTCATCATTCGCCTTTTTCAGCTTTAAGTCATTCATGTTTTTGTTGTTTGCTTCCACACCCAGCTTCTTAGGCAAAACATAGTTTCTTGCATATCCATCATTTACATTTACAATTTCACCCTTTTTTCCAAGGCTTTTTACATCCTCTAACAAAATTACTTTCATATTGATAACCTCCACTTTCGTATAACTATTCTGCTGACAAATCGCCTTCCGCGATCATCTTATCAAGCGTTCCTTTCAGTATGCCAATCCCTTCCGGGACAGAAATTCCGTTCAACTGACACCCTGCGGTACTTAAATGTCCGCCACCGCCCATCTTTTCCATGATAATCTGAACATTAACTTCATCAATAGATCTGGCGCTTACAAAAATCTGATTTTGGTACTCTGTCAACACAAAGCTGGCCTTAACTCCTTTAATATTGAGCAGTTCATTAGCCGCCTGTGCACCTACGATGGTAGGACTTTCTATATCTTCGCTGGTACAAGTGGAAATAGCAAAAACATTCCTGTAAATTTCTGCCTGGCTGACCGCATCAGCCTTTGCCTTGTATTCAGTTGCATTTTCACGAAAGAGCTTACGCACCCTGGTCACATCTGCACCATTCCTTCTAAGGAATGCTGCTGCCTCAAAGGTTCTGACACCCGTTTTAGTCATAAAGTTGCTGGTGTCAATCATAATGCCGGAATACATACAGTCTGCTTCCGCTGCAGTAATTCTGATATTATCTCCCGTATACTGTAGGATTTCGGAAACCATTTCACAAGTAGATGAAGCATATGCCTCCACATAGGAAAGAGTTGCGTTCTCAATCACCTCTGCCCCCTGCCTGTGGTGATCCAGAACCACAATAGACTTACACATGCGAAGTAAGTCAGGGCACTCTGTGATGCTGGGCTTATTTACATCCACAACGACCAGCACTGTGTTGCTCCCTGCAAGCTCCACTGCCTGCTGGCTGTTCACGATCATATTTTCTTCATATTCCTCATGGTTCTTGAACAGATCTACCATGGGTTTCAAAGAAGTGCTTACATCATTTAACACAATATATGCCTGCTTGTCCAAAGTAACTGCAATTCGGTAAATCCCCACCGCTGCACCAAAGCTGTCCACGTCTGCAAGTCTGTGCCCCATAATGAGAACACGCTCCTTGCCTGAAATAATTTCGCGAAGGGCCTGTGCCTTAACCCTTGCCTTGACTCTGGTGTTCTTTTCCACCTGCTGGCTCTTTCCGCCAAAATAAGTGATATTTCCCGGTGTCTTGACTACTGCCTGATCACCGCCGCGTCCCAGCGCCAGTTCAATCGCATTACGGGCAAACTCATAATTCTGCGCATAACTCAGTCCATCCAGCCCCAGCCCTATACTGACAGTGACTGCCATCTCATTTCCAATGTTAACCGTCTTGACATCATCCAAAATATCAAATTTATTTTCCTTAAGAAGCTCTGTTGCTTTCTTTCGGAGAATAATCAAATATTTGTCCTTCTCAAGCTTCTTGCAGATGCCATCCAATGCCGCAATATATTTATTAACCTTTCTGTCAATCAAAGCAATAAGGAGAGAGCGTCTTACCTCTTCCACACTCTCTAATGCCTCATCATAATTATCAAGGTAAATCATACCAACAGCAAGACTTTGGTCATCTACCTCCTGTAGCGCAATGCGAAGTGCTGTTTCGTCAAATAAATAGAAAGCAATCAGATAACCTCTGTAATTTGCAGCTTCGACAATATCGCTGTTTTCCAGCATCTCACGCATGGAAATCTTTCGCATCTTCGCCACATAGTTGCTGCCATCGAAAAGAATATCCATCTCTGTAAATTCTTCCTTCTCAGGAAGCTTTTCTTTGGTAATGGAGGGAAAAAGCGAGGTGATTGATTTGCGGTATCCCTTTTCCTTATGTACTGTCCTTTCGAATGCCTCATTGGTCCATACAATGTGTCCACTCTCATCCAGAATCGCATATGGAATTTCAAGTTCACGGAGAAGTACCTTCTGCACCTGCCCGTATTGGGTCGCAAAACTGACCAGTTCATTCATAATAACCGGTTTATTATAAAATTGCAGAGAAAGAACTACTGCGAAATAAAGAAGCGCAAAGCAGGTCACTATCAAACCTGCCGGCACATTGATCAAATATACCACCAGATTGACAATTACCAGCAGAAATCCCAAATATAACGAGGTCTGCACATATCGTTTCAGCCTGCCTTTTAATTTAATCTTATTCTTTAATGGAGACATTCTATAAAGTACCCTCTTTACAAATCAATGTAAAATTAAAAATATACTTATTAAGTATATCATTTTTTTTCAAAAGATTCCACATGATTATTCAGAAGGTTTTAGACACGTTTTTACTTTTTCCGCACTATGCTGTTACCTTTTCTCTGGATTTCTCCCCTGACTGCTCCTGTATTTCTTCAGCAATATTCGTACAACTGTTCCCAATCCTCTCCAAATCCTGCAAAACAGCTGAAAAAACTCCGGTCATTTCAGGTTTACAACTGTTCTTTTTCATACGTTTTACATGGTTTTTCTTAAACTTCCGTTCCATATTTTTCAATTTATCCGCATCTTCCAAAAGCTCAAGCATAAGCCCCTCATCCATTTTCGTAAAGGCTTCACTTACCTTTTTCAGCATATCAGAAACATGACCAAAAGATTTTCCCAGTTCTTCCACCGCTGCCTCCGAAAATTGATATTGGCTAAAAATCTTTTCGCTGGAAATATGGGAAAGATTAATGCAGCGGTCGCATATTTTATCCATATCATTTGCCACATACAAAAGTTCTGCTGCCTCTGTTGACTGTTCTTCTGTAAGTCCACCACTTGCAAAAAGCAAAGACAAATACTGCATCATTTCCTCATTGACTGTCTCCAGCCCCTTTGCCCTTCGATCAAATTCTTTCAAAATTTCCGCATTATCCTTCACAAAGCATGTTTTTGCCTGATCCATGAGTCCCTGCAAATCTTCAAGCATAGCCATAACCTCCTGCCTCGCCAAATGAAGCGCTACAACAGGCTGGGAAATCACTCTGCTGTCAATAAATCTTGGACGCTCTCCCTCCGGCTGAGTCTCATCGCCTTTTATAATAGTAGTCACAATTTTGACCATCAGAGGAAGCAGGGGAAGCCATATCAGGGTATTAATCAAATTAAATGAAAAGTGTGCATTTGCAATTTGCCTGGAAATCACATCCACCTCATTCCCCTTAGGCGAGATGAATTGTACAAATCTTGTAAACAAAGGAATTATCCAGATAAACACAAAGCTACCTGTTATATTGAAAACACTGTGCGCCACTGCCGTCCTCTTGGCATTTTTAGACTGACCGACACTTGCTAAAAGCGCAGTGATTGTTGTGCCCACATTGTCACCTAAGAGAATGGGAATTGCGCCTGCCAGACCGATCACACTACTTACCCCATCTGCTGCCGGTTGAGATGCAAAACTCTGTAATACTGCAATCGTTGCACTGCTGCTTTGCACAATCACCGTCATAACCGTACCTAACAGCATTCCTAAAACAGGTATACTGGAAACCTTTTCCATAAGAACAACGAAGATGGGGCTGCTTGCAAGAGGCTTCATAACAGAACCCATGGTTTCAATCCCCACAAACAAAAGACCGAATGCAAAGATGGTCTGCCCAATGCTTTTGACCTTCTCCTTTTTCGAAAGAAAGAACATAACAAAACCGATAAAGACTATCATCCATATATAATCGCTGATTTTAAACGCCATAAGCTGCGCGGTCAT
>JAQXYZ010000126.1 GCA_029226935.1 Bacillota bacterium
TTAAATCAATTTTTTTATCACGGATATAAAAAACCTGATCACACAACATTTTCATATCTTCCCTTGTGTGGCTTGCCAGCAAAATCAATTTATTGTTCTTCTTTAATTCCAATAATAATTTTCGGATTTCCGCAATTCCTCTCTGATCCAGTCCATTCATTGGTTCATCCAAAATAATCAATTCCGGATCTTCCATAATAGCCTGCGCAATTCCAAGACGCTGTTTCATACCAAGAGAATATTTTCCAGCTTTTCTTTCTGCTGCATAATCAATCCCAACCAGCTTCATCGTGCGCATAATCTGCTCCCTGTCAACCAATTTTTTTATTTTTGCCAGATACAATAGATTCTGCATACCTGAGTAATTCGGCAAAAAATCCGGTGTTTCTATGAGCACCCCCATACTTGGAGGGAAATCCAAATCCTTGCCAATTTGCTTTTGATCTAAATATATCGTGCCTCCTGAAGGCCGCATGAGACCCGCAATCATTTTCAATAAAACTGTTTTTCCAGAACCATTCGGACCTATAAAACCATATATATTCCCAGGGAACAATTTGAGACAAACATCCTCCAGAATACTCTCTCTATGAAATTTCTTACTTACATGATTCAATTCTATTTTTTCCATCCATTTTCTCCATATCGTAGTTCTGTTTAAACCTCTTTATCCAATATCTGATAATCTATATTTCTCACTCTAATATAGGATATGAGCACAATTGCAACAGCAAGCACCGCTAACGGAAAGAAATTTCCATTTTCCGCAGGCGAGGAATAAGACTGTAGTGACCATTTTGGATTCCACTCTCTTCTTGCAATATAACCAGAAAAGTGTACAAACAAAACTGCCCATGTTCCCAATGAATATTTCATCCCAAGATTTCCTAAATACAGTATACATCCCATGAAAAAAGCATATAAACAATTTCCAATAAAAACCAATGCACATGCATGAATTGGAGAATACTCCTGCATAAAATTCCAGTATGGAAATGATACAGAGAATCGAAAAATCATAAGATTTCCATTTTGTGCTACCTGCGAAAGAGGGATACTCCAACTTTCTCCCCAGTACCCATTCTCTGCTAACAGCAACATTGACAATAACAATATCGTCCCATAATAAAAAAATGCCATCAGCCCTATGTACATGATACAGCTGCTGTTCCAAATCTTTCTCGATGTACGAATCACCAACTGCAATGTTCTTTCATTTACAAAAGGTGCATCGGATAACAGAAACAGATACCCCAGCACAATGAGCATACTGCTCTGTGGATCTGTTGCCGAATACAGAAAGCCATCTAAGATATTTGCGGGTTCTCCTCTCAATTGGACAAATTCCATAAATTGCTGTACAGAAAAGAAAAAAAGAGAGACTCCCATCCCAATTCCAAGCCACATCCTGCATGTACGATTTTCAAATCGGAACTGCTCTCTCAGCAACTGAAAGATTCTTGTGATACCGCTCACTCCCTCATCCTCCTTCGCATAACGAAAAAAGTCATACTTGCAGCCAAAATACAATACACAAGCAATAAAACTGCGGACAATCCATAAGAATCCAGATCTTCACCTCTGACCAGAAATACCGGATTCAATTTCGGATCGTTTGCAAATACAATCCAAAAAAACTGATTCAAAATAAAAGGGATGATAAATGGTGCATATTTGTTTCTGATCAGTAAAGAAGAAAACAATCCGATCAAAGCCCAAAAGATTCCAAATAATGCACCTAACCCGGTTTTCATAAGCAGCACCGCCGGAATTCCCAGGTGAATAATTGTTTCCCGCACTTGCATCCCCTGAAACAAATCTCCGACTTCACCACTCCCTGTCAGATAAGCAAACATAAAAAGTATGGCAAGTGGTACTGCAATCACCAATCCTCCGGAAATACAAACGGATGTCATTCGCATGCACATATATTTTTTCCAGGACATTCTGCTTAAAATAAACCTTATATAACCTGTTTTCTCTTCTTTATAAAACTGATTGGCGTATCCCCAGGCGGGAAAGGCTGCCGAAAACACTGTAAATCCCGACAACGCCATCGGATAAGAACAAATTTCCATAACCGGAATCTGCCCCGGCATATCTTTAAAATACCACACTGTCCTCATGAGCATCACTGTCAATCCCAAAATTCCTATAAAGAATCCAGGATTGATGACTGCCCTTTTCATGTCTTCCATATATACATTGTTTTTTATATTACATAGCATAGGCAATCGTTCCATTCACAGCATTTATACACAAATTCATCATACTTGTTGTTCCATTTTCATCGGGATGTTTCTCTAAATATTGGTAATAGCTGTCCGTGTCAAAAATAAAATTCCAAACAGGAATCACAGATACATTCTCACCTTTTTTTTGTGCCAGATACACCAGTTCTATTCTGACTGCCTTTAACTGCTCCGAAAATATAATTTCGTAATTATCAATTGCTATTTGCAACGAATGCTTAATCAGATCCGGCAATGCCATTTCATCGCATTCCTCTTTATTTTCGATATTAATCAGACCAGTCATGTCAAAACTGCTGATTCTGTTCTGGATAAATGTTACCTTTCCTCCTGTATTTACAATTTTCTTTTCTACAGTAGCAGGAAAATCGGATTCAACAGTCATCCCCTCCAAAGTCTGATGGATAGAATAAGTACACCGATCCCATGCTTCTCCGCTATACTGATAGGGCTGCAATGCAACAGCTCCCTCTTTTACCTTCCATACAGAAACAAAGTCCTCTAACTGTTTGTGAGATACTTCTTTCCCTTTTTCATCAGCTTCCCCCTGTTTTTCCTGTGCCAGAAGCCTCTCATTTGCATATCCCAAAGAAACCGCATCTCTTTCCTGATCATCTGTGTAAGTTTGAATCGAATATTCCTCTGTAATCAGTTTCTTCTCCAATAATTGAGCAGTCAAAGTCTGAATATCTTCCGTGCTCCACTGTTTCATCTGGCCTTCCATGATGTATAATTTCTCCAATTTATCTGGAATAACAATGTCTGCATC
>JAQXYZ010000127.1 GCA_029226935.1 Bacillota bacterium
ATGTAGAAGAGGAAGCTATAGAAGAGGATTTCGAATACGAGGGAGATGCGGCTTCCTCTTACAATGAGCAGTATGGGGAGGTGCTGGATCAATATTATACGGCACTGACCGAAAAATGGGATGAAGGAAAGCTTTTAAGTGAAGGTATGAGTAATCTCACCGCTTTTTGTTATGATGGAAATCCTCTGGAAAATCTGGGATATGCTTATGTCGATGTAAATAATGACGGATACTGGGAGCTGTTAATCGGCGCTTTAAACGGGGATGAATTTACGGGTAGAGTAATTTTTGACCTGTATGCATTGGAGGATGGTGTTCCGGTTCAAATTTTCAGCAGCATGGAACGCAGCCGTTATTATATCTGCAAAGAAGAAGCAGGAGGCTATCAGCTTGCAAATGTCGGCTCCGGTGGTTCGAGCTTTAGCGGATGGCATTACTATATTTTAAATGAAACAAAAATGCAGGTGATTCAGGCAATTATGTATGATATCGGAAATGATCCTGATCATCCCTGGTATATGGCATATGATGAGGATTGGGACGTGACCAATGACACACCAATTGAGGAGAAGCTGGCAGAGGATATTATTGCAAGCTATGAGGGGCGGTATATGATGCTTGAAGATTTTGATAATTATTTCAGCTTTCAGTACTACAAATAGAAGTCAGGGCAGCTGTTGGAGGAAAGGCATAGGAGGAGAGCAGTATGGGGTATGAGAGAAAAATTAGCAGAAATGATATGATGAACTGTGTGCTTTGCGAGGATGCGCCCTGTGCGAGGGCATGCGGGAGGATTGCATGTGACAGGGCTTTGCGGAGTGTCTGGTTTGATAATGAGGAGGGAGCAGCAAGGAAGCTTCCGAAGGTGCTTCCTTGTGAAGAATGTGATGCACCCTGTGAAAAGGCATGTATCCGACAGGGAAAGGTTGCGATTAAAGAACTGATGAAGAAGTTACATGAATTGCCGGAGGAGGAAAGAACGGATGGGGAAGCTGTGCAATCAAAACTTCGGACAAATATCTGTGGCATTCCTTTGGAGAATCCTTTCTTATTGTCTTCATCTGTAGTTGCAAGTACATATGAAATGTGTGCAAGAGCCTTTGATATGGGGTGGGCCGGGGCTGCCTTCAAGACAGTATGTTTCATGGACATTCACGAAGCCTCTCCACGGTTTTCTGCAATCAAAGGGGATAATAGGACTATTATTGGTTTTAAAAATATTGAACAGCTTTCTGACCATGCACTGGCAGAAAACATGGAAATTTTTACAAGGCTGAAAAAGGATTATCCGAATAAGTTTTTGCTGGCATCTATTATGGGACGAAATGAAGAAGAGTGGGAAATACTTTCAAGAATGTCTGCTGAGGCAGGAGCAGATGCTTTGGAATTAAATTTTTCATGTCCTAATATGGCAGAGGATGGGCTTGAATCCGATGTGGGACAGATTCCGGAACTGGTAGAGAAATATACGAGGGCAGCGCGGTCGGGATGTAGTATTCCAATCCTTGCGAAGCTGACACCAAATACAGGGACAATGTCGGAGGCAGCTCTGGCGGCAAAGAGGGGTGGAGCAGATGGACTGGCTGCAATCAATACGATTAAGAGTGTTGTAAATGTAAATCCTCATACCTATGCCTCAGCACCTTCGGTACGAGGAAAATCTTCTGTAGGGGGATATTCCGGTACTGCAGTAAAGCCCATTGCCCTTCGGTTTATTGCAGAACTGGGGAAGAACCCGGAATTAAAAGGAATGCATATCAGCGGTATGGGTGGTGTGGAGACCTGGAAGGATGCGTTGGAGTTCCTGCTTCTGGGTGCGGGCAGCATTCAGGTGACAACCGCAGTGATGCAGTATGGCTAGCGAATCATAGATGATTTGAAGGACGGTCTTCTGGGTTATTTAAATGAAAAAGGCTTTCAAAGTGTCGAGGAATTGGTTGGACTGGGACTGGATGCAGTGTGTGATACGGAGGAACTTGAGAGGGATAGTATTCTTTATCCTAAATTCCAGAGGAGTAAATGTATTGGATGCGGGCGTTGTCTGATTTCCTGTAGAGATGGCGGACATCAGGCAATCAGGCTTGACAAGGACAGAAAGCCGGTATTAGATCCCCACAAATGTGTAGGCTGTCATCTCTGTGCGCTTGTCTGTCCGGCTGATGCGATTCATTCAGCTGGAAAAAGAGTGTAAATTTTTATATAATCAATATGAGAACAGGGATGAGGTTTTCGCAGAAAAATAGCGGAGGAAAGTATAGTGAACAGAAAATTCGCATGGATGGTGTCAATGCTGCTGCTACTCCAATCGGTGCCTGATATAGATGTTTACCGAAAGGAAATGGATGAATTTCATGCGTAAAATAAATAAGAAAGGATGAAATGCTATGAGAAAGAGAATGTTAAAGGCCGGTATGGCGGCAATCATGATTTTAACACTTGTTTTTTCAGATGTGGGTTTTTCTCATTTTGTGTATGCTGAGGAGAATGAAAATGCAGCAGTTCAGACAACGTCGGCAGAAAATTGGGAAGAGCAAGCCGAATGGATGGGTGCAGGCTATGAAGATGATGAAGGGGTTGTTCTCTGGCCGGAGGCTGATGATATCAGTTTGGGCACGGTATATGAGGGAGATCACTTTGAGGAAAAGGAAGTCCGGGTCTTCAATGAGGGAGACGAAGGTGGAAATATCTGCTGGAGTGTTGCGGATCCCAATGGAGCTTTTAATGTAAATATTCATGGTAGCAGTTATGTGAGACCGGGGGAAGCCGTTACCTTTGGAATTGCACCTAAGGCAAACGTAAAGGAGGGAAGATACAGCGGAAGCATCTTCATAGGAGTGGATGACAGTATCAATTATGGAGATGGATTTTGGATTGTATTTTCCGTAACAGTTGCTAAGCGTGCACCTTATATTGAAAGAGTGGTTATCTCGCCTGCCACTGCCACGGTAACGAAGGGCGGTTCTTATCAGTTTCAGGCGCAGGCATATGGCGGAAACAATCCTGATTTGTCTATTTTCTGGTCTTTTGAGGGAGCTACCAGTGCAGGAACTAACGTAAATCAAAACGGGCTTTTGACAGTAGACCCTTCGGAAGGGGCAAATACGCTGAAGGTAAGTGCTTTTTCACGGCAGGATTCCGCAATTTATGCCACGGCTATCGTAACGGTACAGGAAGGCTATCACAATGTGAATGTAAGGGCAAATCCGGCAGAGGGTGGAAGTGTGTCAGGTGGTGGAAGCATTCCCCATGGAAGCAGTACGCAGGTCTATGCATCTGCCAACAACGGTTATACCTTTACAGGATGGAGTATTGACCAGAGAACGGTAAGCCAGAGCAACCGCTATGAGATTAATAATGTAGGCAGTGATATGACTCTGGTGGCAAACTTTGAGCGGAATAAAGCATATGTGGTTCTGGACACTTCTCCTGATTGTGGAGGAAGGGTGTCCGGTGGTGGAGCCTTTGATCCGGGAAGCAATGTAACGATCAATGCAGAACCGGAAAATGGTTACAGGTTTACAGGCTGGAAGGAAAACGGAAGAATTATCTCCAATGATAGAAGCTATACAGTCAATAACGTCAACGATACAAGAAGAATTACGGCGTGCTTTGAGAAGAGTGTTTATCAGGTAGTGCTTTCTTCCACGGTTTCAGATGCCGGAAAACTGATCGGTCAGGGAAGCTATGAGACCGGAAAGAGAGTAACCGTCAAGGCAGAGCCTTATAACGGATTCGAGTTTTCAGGGTGGATACTGGATGGCGTGGTAGTAAGCAATAATCAGGAATATACAATCGACCGGATTGAACGGGATTATTCGCTGATAGCATCCTTTACACAGCAGAAGATAAAGACCTACGAGATTAGGTCAAGTACCAATAATGATGGAGGAACCATTGCGCCCCTCGGAAAATGTGTGGTCAATGCAGGGGTAAACTTAAAATTTACCATTACACCGAAAAATGGTTATCATATTTCAGGGGTAACGGTGGATGGAAAGCAGATGGGAGTAATTGATTCCTTTACCTTTAACAATGTAGATGGAAATCATTCCATTATTGCAGCCTTTGAAAAGAATCCTACGCCCACGGCAACGCCAAAGCCCACGGCAACGCCAAAGCCCACGGCAACGCCAAAACCTACGGCAACGCCAAAGCCAACGGCAACATCAAAGCCAATGGCAACACCAAAGCCAACGGCTGACTCCACAGCGACTCCTAAGCCCACAATCTATCATTCGGAGGAAAGTGTAAGTGTCGGAGAAAACCCGGAGAATACCGTAGGTGAAGCTCTGCCGGATTTGGACAATCACGAGGAATACTGTGTTTATGATGATTTGACGGGTGTTCTGCAGACCTTTAATCTGACCAGAGAAGAAGCCAGAGAACGACTTCGTGCAGGAGAAGGCGAGGAGCTGTTTACAGAGGCTTACCTTCAGGGCTATATCGGC
>JAQXYZ010000128.1 GCA_029226935.1 Bacillota bacterium
GGTTCCCCCTTGGCGGCAATTCCATAGACCTCTTGATACCCTGCCTTTCTTGCAATTTTTACTGCCCGGAAGATATGAAAATTATTGCTGACGATCCCTACTGAATTACGCTCCTTATCCAGAAGTTCTGCCGAATAAGTCAGGTTTTGAAAGGTGTTTTCTGACTGATCCTCCTGAATAATCCTGTCGGTGTCAATTCCCTTTGCTACTAAGTAATCATACATACCCTGAGCTTCCGATATATGCTCATCAACTCCCTGACCACCTGATACAATTACTCTGGTATCAGGATTTTCCTCCAGATAGTCGATTGCCTCATCCAGCCTGTACTGCAATGCCTTAGAGGGACCGTTTGACTTCATCTGCGCTCCCAAAACAATCAGATAGTCCAGCCCCTGCGGTCCCTTTTGCATAAAAGCACTGATGATACACCCTTCCACGAAAAGGAAGACAGAAAGACCTATAAAGATCAGCAGCGTAAACATTCGCCGAAACCAAAGTGGAATCTGTTCTAACCAGATACCCTTTTTCAAAAGAATCGCGAGAGCAATCGTTCCTATTCCCATGAACAGCCATATGAAATAAAAATTGGTTCCGTGACCAACAAAAAATGCAATACACAAAAAATAAAATATGAACAATAACCCTAATATCAACAAAAATGAATACATTTTATCTCCCTATTTTTACTGCTGCCATCTTTCCTAAACATATCCCCAGAAGGCATAATGACACACTAAGCACAATATACAATCCCCCACTCCCTATTCTGCCTTTTTCAAATAAGTTCCATGCCTCCAGCGAAAAGGTTGAAAACGTAGTAAAGCCTCCACACACTCCTGTTTTCCAAAATAGTACCTTATTTTCACTAAATTCGTTTCTGGTGCTGATGCCCACAATAAATCCTATCAATATTGCTCCCAGTGTATTGGTAATCAGTGTTAATATCGGAAAGCTTGTCCTGCTGGGGATAAGGCTTATTCCATAACGTGCCATTGCACCTAAAGCGCCACCCAGTCCTACCATAATAAATCTAATCATCACATTCTGATCCTTCATTCATTCTATTATGTAGTTAATTTTACATATATTGATGGTAGCATGCCTTTGTTTTTATTGCAATTATTTCGCCCATCCCTTATCTTAAATATATGGTAATTATATCATTATCACACTATGTTTAATCTTATGGGAGAAAATATAAAATGGACATACCTTCCTTAAAAGAAAATGCCAGACATGGTACCGTAAGCTTCCCTCTGGCTTTATATGAGTGGCATGGTTCAAACGACTGGAAGGTTCCCCTTCACTGGCATGATGAAATAGAGTTTGTATATTTTGAAAAGGGAACTTTTCCTGCCTGGGTTAACACCAAAGAGCTTATGATAGAAGCACCTGCCATTATGTGTATCCATCCGGGAGAGCTACACTCCTTTCTTCTTCCTGCATATTCTGTGGAAAGCGCTGTTGTTTTTAACCTGAATATCTTAAGCTTTGAGCATTATGATGCCATTCAGGCCAAGCTTATAAGACCCCTTATGGACGGCAGACTAAGAATGCCGCTTCTCATAGAACATACCAACCCTGTTTTTTCTCACATTAGGGGTTGCTATCAAGACATTGCACAAAAACTTCAAAAGATGAATGTCTGCTCTCCTGAAAACGACATAGAAAAAAATTCTGCATATCTGCAAATCAAAGCCCTGCTATACGATATGCTTGCCGCATTGTATGCAAATAACTGCCTCATACACCTCAAGGATACCGGTAATGAGAACGAACACCAGATTGAAAATCTGAAAAAAGTTCTACTGTACATTAATGAAAACTATTCTTCTCCTATTCGATTGGATGACCTTGCATTACTAATTAATCTGAATGCCCAATACTTTTGCAGGTATTTTAAAGAAAATATCGGAAAGACAGTGACAGAATATATTAATGAAATCCGTATCGAAAAGGCTGCGGAGGCTCTGGCGGAAACAAATGATAAGATTATCAACATTGCACAGGATACCGGTTTCGACAACATCGGCTATTTTATCCGCAGATTCAAAAAGGAAAAAGGGCTCACACCAACCGAATACCGAAAAAGAGCATCCTCAGACCAGCAGGAAAAAGTCAAAATAGTGTAATAAATCAGTCAAATATAAGTAAGAAAACCTCCTTTTAAGATAATATAATATAAGCATGCTAGCAGATATTATATTGAATTATTTCTTAAAATACACAGGGAGGTTTTTCTTATGATCAAAAAATGGTGGCATGACAAAGTTGCATATCAAATTTATCCCAAAAGCTTTTGTGATACAAACGGAGACGGTATCGGGGATTTAAAGGGCGTTATCAGCAAGCTCGATTATTTAAAGGAGCTGGGCATAGACATCATCTGGCTTTCTCCTATTTACCAGTCCCCATTCGTAGATCAGGGCTATGACATTTCAGATTATTACAGGATTGATGAAACCTTCGGCACTATGGAGGACTTTGATACTCTGCTTGCTGAAGCCAAAAAAAGAAACATGTATATCGTCATGGATCTTGTTATTAATCATTGCTCTGACCAGCACCAGTGGTTTCAGAAAGCACTGAAAGATCCTGAAGGAGAGTATGGCGATTACTTTTATTTCCGCAAGGGAACTGATGGTAACCCTCCCAGTAACTATCGTTCCTATTTTGGTGGAAGTGCCTGGGAAAAGGTGCCCGGCACTGACTATTACTACCTTCATATGTTTGCAAAGGAACAGCCGGATTTAAACTGGAATAATCCCAGGCTCTTAAACGAGCTGTACACCATGATTAACTGGTGGCTCGAAAAAGGTGTTGCAGGCTTTAGAATTGACGCAATCATTAATATCAAAAAGGATTTATCCTTCCAGAGCTTTCCGCCGGATGGACCTGACGGACTTGCAAGCGTATGGCGCATGGTAGAAAGTGTAAATGGCGTGGGTGATTTACTGGAAGACTTAAAAAAGAATACCTTCGAAAAATATCAGGCATTTACCGTAGCAGAAGTCTTTAATATGAAAAAGGATGAACTGGTTGAGTTTATAGGGGAAAACGGACACTTTTCCACCATGTTTGATTTTTCTGCCCATTCCCTGTCCTTCGGCGAACATGGCTGGTATGACAGCAATCCCATTCAATTTGAGGATTTCAAAAAGGTTTTATTTCATTCCCAGCTGGAATGTCAGGATGTAGGCTTCCTTGCAAACATTATTGAAAACCATGATGAACCGAGAGGTGTGAATCGTTATCTGCCGGATTATGCACAGAATCAAGACGGCACAAAGATGCTGGGAACCATCAGCATCCTACTGCGCGGTCTTCCCTTCCTCTATCAGGGTCAGGAAATCGGTATGCAGAACTGCCCTATGGATTCCATTGAGGATTACGATGATATCAGTACTCATGGCGAATATCAGATGGCTTTGGAAGCCGGACTTACCGAAGAAGCAGCTCTGAAGGTCTGCTACATCAACAGCCGCGATAATGCAAGAACTCCTATGCAGTGGGATGACACCGCAAATGCCGGTTTTACCTCCGGCAAGCCCTGGCTTAAAGTCAACCCCAACGATAAAGACTTGAATGTAAAGAGGGAACTTGCAGATGAAACCTCCGTCCTTTCTTATTACAAAAAGCTGATTGCGCTTCGTAAATCAGAAGACTACAAAGAGGTATTTACCTACGGAGCTTTTGTTCCTCTTTTTGAAAATGAGCCGGATATCTTTGCATACGAGAGAAAACTGGATAATCAGTCTGTTATCATCCTTGCAAACTTCGGCAAAAAGGCAAAAACTCTGGCACTGGATCAGATTGCAGACCGCCCTGTTCTTCTTGCCAATCAGCCGGATGTACAGATTGAGAACAATCAGATTACCCTGAAATCCTGTCAGGTCATTGTGGCAGGAACAGCGAAATAGCATTTAGAGGGGAAACAGCATTTGTATTGTCTGTTTCCCCTTTAAAGAACTAAATTACTTTTTTAAACATACCATGTTTATTGCAATACGCATACACAATTCCATGACCCTTTTTTCTAAACCTTACAGAGATATCCTGTTCAGGATACAGCTTGATTATCTCTACGTCATTGGCTGTTATATAAGCAATAAATGATATATAATGCGTTTTACTCATGGTATGGCTGATAGTTACAGAATACTCATTGTCTACTGTTTCAGCTATAATCATATGCTCATCATCACATTCTTCTGCATCCTGTTCAGGCAGTGTAATTCCACAGCAGGAAAAGCTTCCATATCCCACAGAAGTAATAATATTTCCACATACCGGACAAACATAAAAATGTGTTTTTCTCATATTTGCTGACTGGTTTTCATTTTCCCGATAGTCGCCTGTCAAAAGTTCAGCGATTGAAGTTCCCAACGCTTTGGCCAAATCCTCAATGATTCCAATATCCGGAAGTCCCTTATCTGTTTCCCATTTTGAAACTGTCTTATCACTCACATTAATTTTCTCTGCAAGCTCCTTTTGAGTAAGCTTTCTTCTTTCCCGAAGCTCTTTTATTGTCTTTCCTGTTACATAACTCATAGTAAAAACTCCTTTTCATATATTCTTATGAGCAAAATTTTACCTTTTCACATTTTTTCCGGCAACCTACGATACGTAGAACCATCCCAGTAAAAAATAAGAAACGTAAGCCTACACAAAATTTTCGATTATACATACTATATTATAAAAAATAGAGGATTACTTTATGAGATTCAGCTATTTTGTAAGACAGACCGATAATGGACCTGATCCATACGTAACCAGTATCAAACAAATGGCATTACAAAATCAAAATTTTCGTACTACAATCTGGACAGGAACTCATTTACAGGTGACACTGATGTGTCTTCCACCATGTGGCGAAATTGGTTTAGAAATGCACTCGGATACAGATCAGCTTATTCGAATAGAAGATGGAAAGGCTTTGGTCCAAATGGGCAGATGCAAAAACCAACTGAATTACCAGCAAAGTCTTTCCAATGGGGACGTCATTTTTGTGCCTGCCGGAACATGGCACAATGTTTATAATGCCGGAGAGGATTCTCTGAAAATTTCATCCGTATATGCTCCACCAAATCATCCCCATGGAACTGTCCATAGAACCAAAGCCGAGGCTGAAGAAGAATAACCGCAGGGGCTTTTGCAAATAGAAGTCTTGAATCCAATTATTCTGACTTCAAAGCAAAAGTCCCCAACATTTCTTCAAATTTCCATTCCACGATTTCAGGCACACCTACATAACCACCAATTTCAACAAGCAGTGAGCCATCTCCTACAGGAATAGCATAAAAAACCTGTATCTGTTTCACTCCCTCAATTTCTCTTTCAATATAGACATTCTTGGTTTCCAGACCATCCGCGCCAAAGTATGTATCCTGTACCTCCACTCCGTCTATGCCGGATTGCAGAGCCAGTCCCTCCGCTAAAGTTTGTGCATCCATGTCTGGATACTGCTGAACAGAGATATAGATTGGAGCGTCAAGGTCTTCTGCCGTATTGTAAATAAAAATATCCGCTTCGCCTGTATCATCCAGTGTAAATACCGAAGGATCATATGTCATAGAATATCCAATTTCACTTTCCTGTACTGCACTTGTGTTGTCTTCTGAAGGGTATTCATATTCCTCATCTTCCACATAAGCTTCCTCTGTCTCTGAAACATCAGCTTCCAAGCTTTCTGTATTAAGTACAGCTTCTTCATCGGCAACTTCCGTTTCTTCTGCAATGCTGCTGTCAACCTGATTTTCTTCTTTTCCGGCACAAGCGGTAACGGAAAGGACACAGCTTACAGCTAAAAGTATCGCTAAAAATTTTTTCTTCATGGTTCTCCTCCTTTTACGAAACATTTCATCGTCTTAAATTTTTTGTTTCTTTGATTATATCATTATATCCTGTATCTGCAATGCTAACATCGTCATATCGTCAAACTGCACGGCCTCTCCTACAAAGTTATTTACATCATTTAAGACTTCCTTTATCAGACCTTGTGTCGTCTGATTTTTATTCGCCTCAACACAGGCCATCAATCGTTCTTCCCCATAAAGTTCCTTCTCCAGACTTGTTGCTTCTGTAATTCCATCTGTATACAATAAGAGGTGAGATTTTTCATTCAAAACAAGCTCATTCATACAGTACCGAATGTTCTCCTGCAGCCCAAGTACGATACCACGTTTATATGTTTTATGATCTAAGTAAACCCATGTGTCATTATGTAATAGTAAAGGTGGATTATGCCCTGCATTGACAAATGACAGCTTACCTGTATCAATTTCATAGATGCCAAGCCATACCGTGACAAACATTCCTGCTTCATTATTGCTGCAAAGTCGATTATTAGCCATAGTCATAACAGCATCCGGTGCTTCTCCACCCAAGAGAAGGCTTTTAATCATGGTTCTGGCTGTCATCATAAACAATGCTGCTGGTATCCCCTTCCCGGATACATCTGCAATCACAACCGCCAGATGGTTTTCGTCCACCAAAAAGAAATCATAAAAATCGCCTCCAACCTCTTTTGCCGGCTTCATAACTGCATAGATATCAAATTCCTTTCTTTCAGGAAATGCAGGAAAAATACATGGTAGCATAGATTTCTGTATCTGAGTTGCAACATCCAGTTCTGCCCGTCTTGCCATTGCCTGAGTTGACAATGTCAATCCTTTAAACAGCGACCAGTAGAGCAATACAAACAGTAAAATCAATACTCCGACTGTCAATATAAATATCCACATTGAATTGGAATTCGCACTTGTAATGTCAATATTGTTCCCTGATAAAATGGACAAAAGCGACATCAGTACAATATTGCAAATCAACGGAATCAATACAAAATTTCTTAAATCGCCATTCGTCATATCTATGACTTTTCGAAAAAAAGCCCTCAAATATCTGTGAAACAGCCAATAAAAAATTGCCATGCACAAAAACAGCAATACGATATTTAACCATAATGCAGGTCTCACACGTAATCCGTCACCTCTGTCCGCACCAAGAAACGGAAGCCGCATCAGCTCAAAAGGATATTCATGAAGCACGCATGCCCAGAATCCGGCAAAGGTACTGATAAAAATACTTACCGATTTACTGTTTTCATAAGCAATCAAAGTGCATATCAACACAATGACTGGCGGCAATAAAAAGCTGATATAATTATCTAAAGCAGAATAAATAATTCCCCAAAAACCTCTATCTATACGTTCCGCAAACAATACTCCCTGTACTGCTTCTTCAAGCTGATCCATACCAAACCTTGCTAAGACCAA
>JAQXYZ010000129.1 GCA_029226935.1 Bacillota bacterium
AAATTTGCAATGGATGAGTTTATAACGGAATTCTGCAGGCAAATGGCGAACATCATTTTTTCAGGGGAGGATTTAAACAGGAAGAAAAGGCTTTCCGGTCTGATCCTTCATATTTTGGACTACACACAGAATATTACTGTAATTGAGACAAATAACAGAATAGATACTCTCCAGAGAAATATCTGGACGACTCCATTTATTACCAGAGATATGATAGCAAATATTGATGATAATGCGCTATTGTACGAGGCGTTAATGGAGCGTCTCAGGTTTATGCAGATCAACAATGCTTACGTATTTTTGCTGCAGGAACCGAGAGTCAATAACAGTATTTGTGACTGGGATTGTCCGGAGGAACTGGAGCTGGTGGCAAAGATTGAGAATGGTGTGATTTCAAAGGAAGAGGAACCGGAAATGTTAAACCGGGACAATGGATTTCTGGACATCTTTTGCTGGGAGAGCTGCAGTAATATGGCGATATACGCTCTGTTTGCCGGAAAGCGTATGTATGGGATATTAGCCTGTGAAATGACGGAGGATAATATCACAAGTATGTATAGTGCCAGCCTGCATATCGGTAGTGCTTTACAGTTTATTGAACTTACGAAGAAACAGAGGGTAATTCAGGCAGAATTAGAGCAGGCAATGACGGAGATCAAGAATAAAAACGATATTCTGAATATGCTGTCGGAAAAGGATGAGCTTACGCAGCTATACAACAGAAGAGGATTTTTGGAAAATGCCATGGCAATTATGAATGGGGCCAAAAAGGATTATATTTTATGTATTTATGCGGATCTGGATCATCTTAAGCAGATTAACGACCAGTTTGGGCATCAGGAAGGTGACTTTGCCATCAGGCAGGCGGGGCAGTATATTCAGGAGAGTTTGAAGTCTATGGATGTTGTCGGGCGTATCGGCGGGGATGAGTTTGCCGCACTTGCCGTCATCAAAAATGAAAGTATGGCGGTGGAAATTCGAGATAAGATCATTTTAAAAAGCAAACTTTTCAATCAGAGCTCGGACAAGCCATATTATGTGGAACTATCCATAGGTTATGCCGTATGCAAGTGGAGTGAGGATCTGGAATTAAATCAAATGCTTTCTACAGCCGATCTGATGTTATATGAAAGCAAAGCAAAGAAGAGGAAAGATGCCAGAAAATAATGGAGACTAAGATACAATGCTGACTTACAATATGGAATCCAGAGATGGAAGTTCGAAATATTATTATATTTATCAGATGATACGAAAGGATATTGAGAATGGCATCCTGGTGAAAAATCAGAAGCTTCCTTCCAAACGGAGTCTGGCGGAGCATCTGGGGGTGAGTCTGATTACTGTGGAAAATGCTTATCAGATGCTTAAGGATGAGGGCTACATTGAACCCCGCGAACGGAGTGGATATTTTGTCTGCGAGATTCATGCGATACATTCCGGAAGAGAGAAAGGTCAAGAGTTAAAGATGCTTCCGGAAACCGGTGAGCCGGTTGAGGATGGTCGCTTATCTGACAATGTTCAGAAGAATTTTCCCTATTCCCTATATTTTAAGACCGTTCGAAGCGTCATTACGGAATATGGGGAGGAATTGTTAAAAAAATCTCCGAATGAGGGCTGTGCAATATTGCGAAATAGTATTGCGTCGTATCTTCTCCGGTATCGAGGCGTTTTTGCACAACCGGAACAGATCATTATCGGTTCCGGAGCCGAGCATCTGTACGGGACGGTTGTGCGGATGTTGGGCAAAGATAAGATATATGGAATTGAAGATCCCTCATACCCCCAGATTCAGAAGGTGTATGAGGGAATGGGCGCCTGTTGCGAACGGTTGACCATGGGAGCGGATGGAATCGAGAGTGAACTGTTAGAAACCACAGAGGCGGACGTTCTTCACGTGACTCCTTTTCACAGTTATCCCTCAGGAGTTACGGCTCCCATTGCCAAGCGCTACGAATATCTGAAGTGGGCCAAGGGAAATCGATTCATCGTTGAGGATGATTTCGATAGTGAGTTTTTTATGCCGGGAAAACCGATCCAGACACTTTTTATGCTGGATGACAGCAACTCGGTTATATAT
>JAQXYZ010000130.1 GCA_029226935.1 Bacillota bacterium
GAGGAGCAGGATGATTATGATCCCAAGATGGAGCGTATTACAACGATACTTGCAATTGTAGCAGCCATCCTGATCGGATGTATTGTACTCTTTCTGGTTGGAAGGGCGTTTGGACTGTTCAACTTTAGTTTCCTTGGCAAAGGCGGAGAACAGATAGAGGAGCAGACCGAAGAGAGTGAAAAAGAGCAGGTCGAAATGATCGAGGTAGTTGGCCAGAACGTGGATGATGTGAAGGTTGCTCTTTTAAATCTGGGTTTGACTCCTGAAATAGAGTATCAGGAAAGTACTCAGTATGGACAGGGAATTGTAATGGAATCCAGTGTTGCCTCGGGTACCATGATTGAAGAGGGAACCAATATTGTGCTTACGGTCAGTGCAGGATCGGAAGGGGTAGAAGTGCCAGACGTGGTTGGAATGACGGAAGCAGAAGCGGTTGCAAATCTGGGACAGAAGGGATTCTTGGTAAATACCACCGAAGGATATGACCAATATATCAAGGAAGGAAATATTATTACCCAGTCTCCGGCGGCAGGATCGAAGGCCCCCGGTGGAACGACGGTATCTATTCGCGTCAGTCTGGGACCGGAGAACGCAAAGGTCAGAGTACCTGACCTCACCGGGCTTGATGAGTCGGCAGCGATGGCAAGCCTTGTAGAGGCGGGACTGCAGTTGGGAGTGGTTTCTGAGGTAAATAATGAAAATGCGGAACTGACAGGTCTTGTATGCTATCAAAGTTATTCAGTAGGTTCCTATGTGGATGAGGGAACCACTGTGGATATCAGTATCAGTCTTGGACCGATTCAGGCTACCTACAGATTTTCTGACAGTATTTCCGCACCTACACCGGAGGAAGATCCCAATTATAAATCAGGTACTACTGTAACAGTAACTTTGATGGCGGATGACGGAACCCAGCTTTTGAGTACACAGACGGCATCCTTCCCAATCCAGCAGCAGAACATCAGTGGTATCAAAAGTGAAACAGGATATATTTTGTATCAATATATAAATGTGACAGATGCAACCAATGTGACCAATGAGGATGGAACTGTAACGACGGTAGAAGGTACTTCGGAGACAAAGGAAATCAGGCGCCCGGTTAAATTTATCGCTGAGTAGTTGCAGGGAATTTCGGGAAGAGTTGGATAAAGGATAGAAGTATATGAGGGGAAAGATCATAAGGGGAATTGCCGGTTTTTACTATGTATTTACTCCACTTGGGTTGGTGGAATGTAAAGCCAGAGGAATTTTCCGAAAAGAAAAGATTAAGCCTCTGGTTGGAGATAATGTTGAAATTGAAGTAGTGGATGAAGCAAAGCTTCTGGGAAACATCATTCGGATTCTTCCCAGAAGCAATGCTTTAATCAGACCGGCATCGGCCAATATTGATCAGGCACTTGTCATCTTTGCTATTGTAAAACCGGATCCTAATTACAATTTGCTGGACAGATTTTTGATCAACATGGAGAAGCAGGGGCTTCCTTCTGTCATATGCTTTAACAAGAAAGACATTGCAACACCGGAAGATGAGAGAGAGCTTAGCGAAGCCTATGGAAGATGCGGCTATCAGGTATTGTTTGTCAGCGGAGCAAAGGAGCAGGGAATTGAGGAAATACGCAGATGCCTGAAAGGCAAAACTACGGTGGTGGCAGGCCCGAGCGGAGTAGGGAAATCCACTATCATCAATGCACTTTGTCCGCAGGCTCAAATGGAAACCGGAGAAATCAGCCGCAAAATAGAGCGTGGCAAGCATACTACCAGACACGCCCAGCTGTTTGCACTCTCAGATGATACTTTTATCATGGATACTCCCGGATTTACCTCCTTAAGCCTTGGAGAAATGGAAAAGGAGGATTTATGGCAGTGCTACCCGGAATTTGCAGAGTTTGAAAAGAACTGTAAGTTTGGAGGCTGCGCCCACATTAGTGAGCCGGTTTGCGGTGTGAAGGAAGCGGTCAGAGAGGGAAAAATCAGCAAGGTAAGATATGATAATTATGTAATGCTCTATGAAGAACTGAAAATGAGAAAAAAATACTGATTCAAAAAAGACAACAGGTAGGCAATTCTAATTGACTATTAATCAATTGTTAGTTACACTTAATAATATGTAAAATTCTTTTATAAAAAACTTTAAATATGGAGGAGAATACACACAAATGAAGAACTGGAAATTAAGCAGGAAAATTACGCTGGGGATTACTCTAATTGTGATTATCTGTATGAGTTTATTGTATGCAACGGCAAACAGAACATTGAAAGGAATGATGCAGGAATCTGAACGTAATAACATGAAAAGCATCTTGGATGCCCAGTCAAGTCTGATTGAGGAATATGTAACTCGTCAGGAATGCCTGCTGAAAGCGTACGGCAAAGCACCGGTAGTCAGAGAGCTTTTAAAGGATGTAAACAATGCGGAAAAAATTAAGGCAGCACAGGCTTACACAGAGGCTTTTTATAAGGAATTGGATGATTGGGAAGGAATCTATATTGGGGAGTGGGATACCCATGTAATTGCACATTCTAACCCGAATGTGGTAGGGATTGTTACCAGAGAAGGAGATTCCCTGAAAGCATTGCAGGATGCCATGGTTTCAAGAAATGGGCTGTATGATGCCGGTATTATTGTATCTCCGGCATCGGGAAAGTTAGTTTTATCTATGTATTGTCCTGTATTTGATACTAATGGAAACACTATTTTAGGTTATGTTGGCGGTGGTCCATTTGTGGAGGATTTGGAGAGCATTCTGAATCATTTGAGAACTGAAAATGATACGGCAGATTATTATATGGTAAATACACAAACCAACATGTATATTTTTGCAGAGGACGAGTCCTTAATTGCAACAGAGATTCAGGATGAGATGTTGTTGAAGGTTATGGAGCAAATCAAAGCTGGAGATAATAGTGGGGCAATTACTTATCAGGGGAAGGACGGCAAGCGGATTGCCAACTATCAGTACATTGATAAATATGGTTGGGCAGTTGTCTCATTTGACAGTGAGAAGAATATTTACAGTGAAGCAAACAAGAATATGATTATTTTGGGACAAATCTGTCTGTTATTTGTTCTGATTATCAGTGTGTTGGCATTTGTGATGATTTACTTCAGTATGAAGCCATTAAGGCACATTGAAGAAGCAATTGTACAGCTTAGCGGTTTAAAACTACAGAAAAACTCCAAATTGGAGCCTTGGATTGGAACCAAAAGTGAGATTGGAAAGATTGCAACGGCAATGGATTCCTTATATGGTGCGTTGGGAGAAATGGTAAGCACCTTGTCATCCTGTTCTTCTTCTTTGAATGATTCAGCGGTGGCAATGCAGGACTCATCAAATGTCCTGATTTCCTGTGTGGCAGATAACTCCAAGGCAACGATGGCCTTTGCCGAACATGCTGAGGATATCAATAGTGCAGTGGTTAAGGTGGATAAGGAAATCGCAGAAATCTCCAAGGTTGTTTTGGATGTTGAGGAAAGAATCAAACAGGGAAATAACCATAGCAGTCAATTACTGGATAAAGTTGAGCAAATGCAGCAACTGGCAAATTCCACATTGGAAAATGTAAATGTACATATTGCTGAAAATCAACGAGCAATTGAAAAGTCAATTGAAGAATTACAGAAATTGATGCGTATCGATGAGATGGCTTCACAGATTTTGGAAATTACAAGTCAGACAAATCTGCTGTCTTTGAATGCGTCTATTGAAGCAGCAAGAGCTGGTGAAGCCGGAAGAGGATTTTCTGTGGTTGCGGGCGAAATTGGTAATTTGGCAGCTAATTCATCTGAGACAGCGACACAGATTCAGGCAATTTGTAATGAAACAAAGAGTAATATTTCAAATGTACGTACGTGCTTTGATGAGGTAATCTTATTCTTGCAAAGTGATGTAAAAAATCAGTTTGCTGAATTCTCCAATGCGACCAGAGACTATTATAACTCTGTTAAGGAAATTCAATTGCTTATATCTGATATTGCAGAAGCTTCAGAAATATTTGTTGATACCGTACAGAATATACAGACACAGATTAAGGAAGTATCCTCTGTACCGGATGATCAAAATGTGAGAAGCCAGGATGTGTTAGAAAAGGCAAAACAGACAGAAGAAACTACAAAAGAAATGACATTGATTGTAAGCCAAAATAAAGAGAATGCGAGCGCAATCAGCGGAATATTAAAACGTTTTTCATAAAATACCGGGCGGAAATAGAATATTTCCGCCTGTTTTTTTATTTGCGAAAAATTTTAAAATTTACTTTTATAGTTCCTTATGATATAGTAGGACTGGTTGTTATGACGTGCGAAGGTGTTTAAGGAGGATGTTCTGAATATGAAACTAGGCATTGTGGGATTACCCAACGTAGGGAAAAGTACCTTATTTAATTCACTTACAAAAGCGGGGGCGGAGTCGGCAAATTATCCGTTCTGTACCATCGACCCGAATGTGGGAGTGGTAGCAGTTCCCGATGAAAGGTTAAAGCTTCTGGGAGACATGTATCACTCTAAGAAGGTAACTCCTGCGGTCATTGAGTTTGTGGATATTGCAGGTCTTGTTAAGGGCGCTTCCAAAGGAGAAGGATTGGGAAACCAGTTTCTCAGCAACATTCGGGAAGTGGACGCAGTGGTACATGTGGTACGCTGTTTTGAAGATGAAAATGTAGTTCATGTAGACGGAAATATCAATCCCCTGCGGGATATTGAAACCATTAATCTGGAACTGATTTTTTCAGATATTGAAATTCTGGAACGCAGGATTGCCAAAACCGGCAAGGCAGCAAGAATGGACAAGTCCCTTGCCAAGGAAGCAGCGCTTTTAGAGGCGTTGAAAGCTCATCTTGAGGAAGGAAAGCTTGCAAGAAGCTATGTGACGGAGGATGAGGACGAACTGGCACTTTTGAATTCTTATAATCTTCTTACTTATAAGCCGGTTATTTTTGCCGCAAATGTAGGGGAAGAGGACTTGGCAAATGATGGCGCAGATAATGCAGGTGTTGCAGCAGTGCGTAAATTTGCGGCAGAGAACGGAAGCGAGGTTTTTGTAATCTGTGCACAGATTGAACAGGAGATTTCTGAGCTTGATGAGGAAGAAAAGGCAATGTTCCTTGAGGATTTGGGGCTTAAGGAGTCAGGACTTGAAAAGCTGATCAAGGCAAGCTATCGCTTATTGGGACTTCACAGCTTCCTTACCGCAGGTGAGGATGAAACAAGAGCATGGACCATTAAGGTGGGAACCAAGGCTCCTCAGGCAGCAGGAAAGATACATACCGACTTTGAAAGAGGCTTTATTAAGGCAGAAGTGGTAAATTATAAGGATCTGCTGGAGCAGGGCTCTCTTTCAGCAGCCAGGGAAAAGGGGCTGGTTGGTATGGAAGGAAAGGAATATGTGGTAAAAGACGGAGATGTGATTTTATTCCGTTTTAATGTTTAATAGTTGATGGCAGGACCTTGACGATTGACCTGCATAGGAGGACAATAATGGGTTTAATGGACATTGATTTTCCAAATCTCGGAATCTATTTAAAGAACGTTCCAAAAAGCTTTAATGTTTTCGGGCTTGAGATTGCGCTTTATGGTGTGATTATTGGACTTGGCGTTCTGGCAGGAATTCTGATCGTGGCAGAACTGGCAAAGAAAACAGGGCAGGATCCGGATCTGTATTGGGATTTTGCAATTTATGCAGTGATTTTCTCCATTATCGGGGCAAGGCTGTATTATGTGGTTTTTGAGTGGGATCAGTACAAGAATGATCTTCTCAGTATCTTTAACACCCGTCAGGGAGGAATGGCAATTTATGGCGGCGTAATTGCAGCATTCATTACACTTTTTGTCTATGCGAAGATAAAGAAACAGAATGCTCTCCGTATGGCAGATACAGGGGTAGTCGGTCTGATCTTAGGGCAGGTAATCGGAAGATGGGGAAACTTTACGAACAGGGAAGTATTTGGAGAATATACAGATAATATTCTTGCCATGCGTCTCCCCATTGAGGCAGTAAGAAGGTCTGACATATCCGAGTCTATTGCAGCCCATATTACGGATGGTGTGAACTATATTCAGGTTCATCCCACATTTCTCTATGAGAGTCTTTGGAATTTGGGAATACTAATCCTCCTTTTGGTATATTGGAAGCATAAAAAGTTTGAGGGAGAAATTACGCTTTTGTATCTGGGGGGCTATGGACTTGGAAGAGCGTGGATTGAGGGTATCAGAACCGATCAGCTCTTTATTCCCGGAACGCAGATCCCGGTTTCGCAGGTGCTTGCAATTATCCTTTTTGTGGGAGCTGTGATATGTGATGTGGTGGTACGAGTCCGACTTGCCCAGAAAGAGAAAAAGACAGAAAATAAAAATTAGTAAATTAGTACCACGAAAATTTTTGAAAAATTTTTTTGAAGCTGTATATTACTATATTTAGATTAATAAATTGTACCAAACACTAGATGTTGTTTTTTGAGATGTAAAAATATGGAAAATCCAGTTTTTATGCGCCTTGCAGGTAACTGCAGGGCGTTTTTTTTGCTTGCGTTCACACTCAAATTGCGTTAAAATGAACCTAAAAGTGGTGAAAAGTGGTGGAAAGTGTATATTAAGTGGTAGAAAGTGGGACGTACATAACCTAAAGCTTTTCGTGGCAGATCACTTTTTTGCAAAAGGTAGGATTGGGAACGGGTGAATGCATATGTTTATGGGAGAATATAACCATACAATAGATGCTAAGGGCAGACTGATCATTCCTTCCAAATTCCGCGAAGTGTTAGGCGATGAATTTGTGGTAACCAAGGGAATGGATGGCTGTCTGTTCGTGTTCGACAATCCTGAGTGGCAGGCTTTTGAAGAAAAATTACATTCTTTACCAATGATAGATAAAGAGGCAAGACAATTCACACGTTTCTTTCTGGCAGGAGCAGCCAGTGTGGAGGTGGACAAGCAGGGAAGAATCCTTCTCCCGGCAGTCTTACGGGAGTTTGCAGGAATTACGAAGGATGCGGTTCTTGTAGGTGTCGGAAGCAGAGTTGAAATCTGGAGTAAGGACAGATGGGAAGGAACCGTTACCTATCAGGATATGGAGGAAATCTCCAAGCATATGATAGAGCTTGGTATTGGAATTTGATAAGGAGTAGTAATGGCGTTTAAGCACACATCCGTATTGCTTGAAGAAACAATTGAAGGATTAAAGATAAAGCCGGAAGGAATTTATGTGGACGGAACCTTGGGCGGTGGCGGTCATTCCTCTGTAATTGCAGGCAGACTTGGAGAAAAGGGAAGGCTGATTGGAATTGACCAGGATGAGGCGGCTATCGAGGCTGCCGGCAGACGTCTGGAAGCCTATGGCGATAAAGTAACCATTGTAAGAAGTAACTACCGCAACACGAGAGAGGTGCTAAACAGTCTTGGTATTACAGGGATTGATGGGATGATGCTTGATTTGGGAGTGTCTTCTTATCAGCTGGATACGGAAGAAAGAGGTTTTTCTTATCGGTTTGACACACCACTTGACATGAGAATGGACCAGAGACAGAGCTTTTCTGCAAAGGACATTATTAACGACTACAGTGAAATGGAATTGTTCCGTATCATCCGTGATTACGGAGAGGATAAATTTGCTAAGAACATTGCCAAACATATTGTGATGGCGAGACAGAAGAAACCCATAGAAACAACGGGGGAATTAAATGAGATTATCAGAGCGGCAATACCTGCAAAGATGAGAGCAGAAGGGGGACATCCTTCCAAACGGACTTTTCAGGCAATCAGGATAGAGTGTAATAGGGAACTTGAAGTGCTGAAGGAGTCTTTAGAGGGGCTGATTGATCTTTTGAATCCGGGTGGAAGGCTTTGCGTGATAACCTTTCATTCCTTAGAGGACCGGATTGTGAAGACCGCTTTCAAAAATGCCGCAAATCCATGTACCTGTCCTCCCTCCTTTCCGGTATGTGTATGCGGAAAGGTTAGTAAAGGAAAGGTAATTACCGGAAAACCGATTTTGCCGGGAGAAGAAGAGTTAGAAGAAAATCCAAGGTCAAAGAGTGCAAAACTGAGGATATTTGAAAAAGTGTAAAAGATGGGAGATTAAAAATGGCAGTAAGTGAAAGAGAGAGGAGAAAAACTGCATATAGAAACAGCATTTATGTGCAGGGAAATACTGCCAGAAGATTACAGGCTGAACCTGCTTCCAGAGAATTACAGGAAAAGAAGGTCAGCAACAGGACACGAAGGAACAGAGAGCGGGCACTGCACATGAATATAGGTTCTTTGCTTTTTATGGCAGTGGCTATGGTTGCAGCAGGTTTTATTCTTACATGGTATCTGACATTACAGTCTGATATTACCAACAGTATTAAGAATATTTCCCGTCTGGAGAGTGAACTCAATTATTTAAAACTTGCAAATGACGAGAATTATAGTAGAATAACAAGTGATGTTAATCTTGAAGAGGTTAAGAGAGTTGCCATACAGGAACTTGGAATGCGTTATGCCGAAGAAGGACAGATCGTGACCTTCGATGGAGAAGGAAGTGATTATGTAAGACAGACAGGCAACATTCCGGATTAAAGCAGGTGTAAATTTGGATAAAAAAAGAAAAAATAACAAATTCACAATTAAAATGCAGAAGAAGCTGGTAGTATTATTTCTATTTATACTACTGGCTTTTGTGGGATTATCCTATCGATTATTTACGATTACAAGGGACAACGGTGAGCAGTACAAAAAGCAGGTCTTGTCACAGCAGCGCTATGACAGCACATCGCTTCCCTATAAGCGTGGTTCTATTCTTGATGCCAACGGAAGTATTCTTGCTTCCAGTGAAAAGGTCTATAATGTGATTTTGGATTCCGTTGCAATTTCTGAAAAGGAAGAATATCTTGAACCCACTTTAAGCGCGCTGCAAAGTCAGCTGGGAATTGAAACCGGAGAGGTTCGAAGCTATATAGCAGCAAATAAGGAAACTTCCCGCTACTATGTGCTTGCCAAAAGACTGGAATATGAACAGATAGAAGGTTTTCAGGAACTGCAGAACGAAGAAGGCTCCCTAATTAAGGGAATTTGGTTTGAGGAAGAATACAAGAGAACCTATCCGGGAGGAAGTCTTGCATGTGATGTAATAGGTTTTACAACCAGTGATAATGTAGGCTCCTACGGATTGGAGGAATATTACAATGATGTGCTCTCGGGAACACCGGGAAGGGAATACGGATATCTGAATGACGATTCCAATCTGGAGAGGACTACCATACCTGCGGAAGATGGAAATTCTATCGTAACCACAATTGATGCGAATATACAGAGTATTGTAGAAAAATATCTGAAAAAATTTGATGAAGAATACAGAGATAATGCTCATGAGGGAAATGGTTCAAACAATACAGGCTGTATTGTGATGGATGTAAACAGTGGAGAAATACTTGCTATGGCAAGTTATCCTGTGTATGATTTGAATGATACCAGAAATACGGATGCGCTAATCGGAATGCCTCTTTTAGATGCATCGGGCAAAAAGACAGGGGAATATATTAATGAGGAAAATGTAAATACCCTGTCAGAAGACCCTGATGTACTTTATCAGAACTTAAATGCTCTCTGGAAGAATTTCTGTATTAACGATACCTATGAGCCGGGGTCTGTATCCAAGCCCTTCACGGTAGCAGCGGGAATTGAAAGTGGTAGTATCACAGGCGAGGAAAGTTATAACTGTGAAGGAAAGCTGCATGTGGGAGAACATGATATTAAGTGTCATAACCGATACGGTGACGGTTATCTGACGGTAACAGAAGGGGTGGAGCGCTCCTGTAACGTAAATATGATGTATATTGCCATGGCGACAGGCAAAGAAAAGTTTATAAAATTTCAGCATATTTTCAATCTGGGTTTAAAAACAAACATTGATCTGGCAGGAGAAGTCAGAACAGCCAGCCTTGTATATAATGTCAATACTATGGGGCCTACCGATCTGGCGACCAACAGCTTTGGACAGGGCTACAACGCCACCATGATACAAATGATGGCAGGCTTTTGTTCTCTGATTAACGGTGGTTATTATTATGAGCCTCATGTGGTAAGCAAGATTGTCAGTCCGTCAGGGGCAACGGTTCAAAATATCGAGCCGCGCCTGTTAAAACAGACTATATCGGAAAGTACCTCGGCTAAAATCAGAGATATGTGCAAGCAGGTGGTTATTGGAGAAAATGGTACCGGTAAGACTGCAAGACCGGCAGGATATATCATCGGTGGTAAGACAGGAACTGCGGAAACCCTGCCTCGTGGCAATCATGAATATGTGGTATCCTTTATGGGATATGCACCTGCGGATGATCCCCAGATTGCCATTTATGTGGTGGTAGACAGACCTAACGTACCGGGCTACATCATGGATGATGCGAAATTTGCCACCAGAATTGTAAGAAGTATTTTGACAGAAGTGCTTCCTTATAAGGGCATCTTTATGACCGAAGAGCTTTCCGATAAAGAGAGAGAAGAACTGGAAGCATTGCAGATAGAAATTATGACGGCTCCACCTGCCGAAGAAACTCAGGGAGATTCTACAGGAGCAGAAGGGGAAAGTACCGGAGAAGGACAAAAGGCAGAAGGTGAGGGTACAGAGGAAGCCGGAGAAGGAGAAAATGTCGAAGAAGGGGAGAAAGCCACCCGGGAAGAGGTTTGGAAGAAATTCCCTATTGATCCCGCTACAGGCTATGCAATCGATCCTGACACAGGGGAGTATGTAGACCCCAACACAGGAGTGTCTATGGGTGGAAGCTTTGAGGGCGGCATTTCAGCTGAACCGGAGGATGAGCAGGAACCTGTAGAAGAATAAATATCCGTAAGAAATTTTTCTTATAACAGCCTCATAGAATGGTAATAATACTATGGTAAATTACCGTTTCTATGAGGCTGTTTATGATTAAAAATAAAACATGGAACAGAAAGAAGATTGTGACCATTTTTTTCGTTTGTTTTGCCATTTTCCTTGTACTGGGAGGCAGACTGGTTTATCTGATGATATTTCAATCAGATTATTACACGAAAGAGGCACAGGAGCTGCACGAGAGGGAAAGAAGCATCAAGGCGGCAAGGGGAAGAATTCTGGATGCCAATGGAACCGTGATTGCAGATAACAAAACGGTATGCACTGTTTCGGTGATACATAATCAGATTAAGGACCCGGATCGAATTGTGGAGGTATTAAGTAAAGAATTGGAGCTTTCGGAAGATTATGTTCGCAAGCGGGTGGAAAAATACTCCTCCATTGAACGGATTAAAAGCAATGTGGAAAAAGAAAAGGGGGATGCGATAAGAGCTTACAATCTGGAAGGGGTTAAGGTAGATGAGGATTACAAGCGATATTATCCATATGGTTCCCTTGCTTCCAAGGTGCTTGGATTTACAGGAGGAGATAATCAGGGAATTATAGGGCTTGAAGTAAAATATGAGGAGTATTTAAAGGGGCAGGAGGGTACAATCCTTACGATCACCGATGCAAGAGGTGTGGAGATTGATGAGGCAGGAGAGGAACGGGTGGAACCGATAGCCGGAAATGATCTTTATATCAGCCTTGATATGAATATCCAAAGCTATGCGACCCAGCTTGCAAAACAGGTCATGGAGACCAAGCAGGCAGAAAGGGTCTCTGTGCTTGTAATGAATCCCCAAAACGGTGAGATGATGGCAATGGTTGATGTGCCGGAATTTGACTTAAATAATCCCTACGAGTTGCCGGAGGGAACAGAAGCAGAAGGACTAACTGAGGAACAGAAGCAGGAACTTTTAAATCAGATGTGGCGTAACGGATGCATCAACGACACCTATGAGCCGGGGTCAACGTTTAAAATTGTCACTGCGGCGGCAGGGCTTGAAGCTGGAGTGGTAACTACTGAGGATCAGTTCAACTGTCCCGGTTTCATTATGGTAGAAGATCGCCGCATCCGTTGTCATAAGACAACAGGACACGGCGCAGAAAATTTCGTTCAGGCCACTATGAACAGCTGTAACCAAGTGTTTGTGAAAAGTAAGAAAATAAATTACCCAAGAATAGCCTTATCGTTGGCGAATTCCTCGCCGCTGGCTTCCTCAAACTTGTGGAGGAGCTGTTCTACAGTCAGCTTTTTCTTTTCTTCCCCACGAATATCCAGAATAATCTTACCGTCCATCAGCATAATCAAACGGTTGCCGTGAGCGATGGCATCCTTCATGTTATGGGTAATCATGAGGGTGGTCAGTTTATCTCTGTTTACAATGTATTCTGTAGTTTCCAATACCTTTGCTGCGGTTTTGGGGTCGAGAGCAGCAGTGTGCTCGTCCAGCAGAAGTAGTTTGGGCTTTTGCAAGGTTGCCATAAGCAGTGTCAGCGCCTGACGCTGTCCGCCGGATAACAGCCCCACCTTGGAGGTCAATCGTTCTTCGAGACCAAGACCAAGAATCTTAAGAAGTTCCTTGTATTCCTCACGCTCTTTTTTGGTAATACCGGAACGTAAGAAACGGTTGTGACCACGTCGCTTGGCAAGGGCAAGATTCTCCTCGATTCCCATGGTTGCGGCGGTTCCGGTCATAGGATCCTGAAAAACACGCCCTAAGAACTTCGCCCGCTTATGCTCGGGAAGCTTGGTCACATCAACTCCATCAATCAAAATCTGTCCTGCATCTACCGGCCAGACACCGGCAATCGCATTCATCATAGTGGATTTACCCGCACCGTTTCCTCCAATGACGGTTACAAAATCGCCATCTTCAAGAGTGAGGGAGAAATTGTCAAGGGCGAGTTTTTCATTTACGGTTCCTGGATTAAAGACCTTTGTTACATTTTTAATCTCAAGCATTGGTATTTCCTCCCTTCTTTACAACAGATTTTTTGAAATATTTGTCTTTCCAGAAAGGAATTGCCAGGAAGACTGCAACTACCACTGCGGACAGAAGCTTCAAAAGATCTGTGTCCACACCCATCCAGATGACGGTCTGAAGTACCAGATAGTAGATAATGGAACCCAGTGCGACACCAATCAGCTTAAAGCCGAAGTTGTGGAAGATGCGTCCGAAAATTGCCTCACCGATGATGACAGCGGCAAGACCGATTACGATAGCGCCACGGCCCATATTAACATCTGCAAATCCCTGATACTGGGATAACAAAGCACCGGAAAAACCTACCAGACCGTTGGAAATCATTAGTCCAAGCACCTTGGAAAGGTTGGTGTTGATGCCCTGTGCTCTTGACATATTGCCGTTACAGCCCGTTGCACGAAGTGCACATCCAAGTTCAGTTCCAAAGAACCAGTAAAGAAGGAGAACCAGCAGGACAATACAGATTGCAACAACAAAAATAGTATTTTTGTAAAAGGGTACTCCTTTAATATATCGTAAAGAAACTAAAAGATCGTATTTGTCTACATTAATTGCCTGATTTGCTTTGCCCATAATTTTCAGGTTCACAGAGTACAGGGCAAGCTGTGTAAGAATACCTGATAAGATAGCGGGAATTCCCATAAAGGTATGGAACAATCCGGTTACCAATCCTGCCAGCATACCGGCGAAGGTAGCTGCAATCATGGAAATAAAAACATTGTGACCGGAAAGCATCATCATGATACAGACTGCACCGCCTGTACATAGAGAGCCGTCAACGGTCAAATCAGCAATATCCAGAATTCGGAATGTAATGTAAATGCCAATTGCGGTTATTCCCCAGATCAATCCCTGAGCGACTGCACCTGGCATTGCATTCAGTAAATTTAAGAAATTCATTGCTTCCCTCCCAAGAGCTTATTGTCATTTTAACAAAAGCAGCGAGAGAAGTTCCTTCTCCCGCTGTTGTTGTTCCAAATAGAATTATTCAGCGATTGCTTCGTAATCTGCAGGAACTGTGATACCTAATGCTTCACAGTTTGCTGCGTTATATTTCTTTGTAAAGTTAGGTGCATATTCGATAGGCATTGTGGAAATGTCAGCACCTTCTGCAAGGATTGTAGCAGCCATCTTACCGGTAGCGACACCAAGGTCGTAGTAGCTGATGGAAAGAGTAGCTACACCACATCCGGCACAGATACCTTCTTCACCTGCAATAACAGGAATACCTGCGGGAAGACAGATGTTGTTGATGATTTCTGCGTTGGAAGCAGCAGTGTTATCTGTAGGAACATAAATAACGTCTACAGCATTTACTGCATTTGTAGCAACGGAAGAAAGATCGTTGGAATCTGAGAATGCATAATATTCACAGTTGTATCCCTTTTCTTCAAGGAATGTCTTGATGGTATCTACCTGATACTGTGAGTTTGCCTCTGCGGAGCAGTATAACAGACCAATGTTCTTTGCATCGGGGAATAATTCAGCAAGCATGTCAGCCTGTCCATCAAGAGGAGCAAGGTCGGATGTACCGGAGATGTTTCCACCTACAGTTCCGCTGAAGCCTTCAATTTCAAGCGCTACACCGTACTCTGTTACGGAAGTTCCAAGGATCGGAATTTCATTGGTTCCTGCAGCAGCAGCCTGAAGTGCAGGTGTTGCATTTGCAAGAATCAGGTCTACACCGTTGGAAACAAAACCGTTGATGATGGTAGAACAGGTATTGGAATCACCCTGTGCATTCTGTTCATCAAAGGTAACTTTGTCACCTAATGCTTCTGTCAGGGCATCTTTAAACCCTTGAGTTGCAGCGTCTAATGCTTCGTGCTGTACCAGCTGGCAGATACCTACGGTATATGTAGTATCATCTGCAGCGGCTTCTGTTGTGTCTGCTGTGGCAGCTTCTTCAGTCGCAGCTTCTGTGGTTTCAGCGGCAGTTTCCTGTGTTCCTGCGTTTCCACAAGCTACAAGACCGCCGACCATAGCTACGGTCATAAGTAATGCAAGTACTTTTTTCATAATGGTTTCCTCCAATTTTTTATTGCAGTGAAAAGTCACTGCGTATCAGATTATACAGCTTTAAAGTATTAAAGTCAATGCTGTTTCTGCCAGAAAACGCATAAAATGGCGCATTTGTAAAGGATGAACAATAATAAAATGCAAAAAAGTCTAATATATTAAGAAAAAAGATTAAAGGGTCAGATAAATGGAGAAAGTATCAGAAAACGGGCAGAGAGAAGTAATAAGAAAGCAATTGTTATTGAATATCGCTGAACTGTTGGAAAAGGAGGGACTCCTTACAGAGGATGAAAAAGACAGGATGAAAGCAATCATTGTCAGTTTGGGATAGGGGGATATGGAGAATGCAGGAGAGGGTAGGAATTTATAACAGATGTTCTACGGAGGAGGAAGCGCAGATAAATGCTTTGAGCATACAGGCAACAGAGAGCAGAGAAATTGCCCGGAAGATGGGGTGGATGATTACGGAACAGTACATAGAATCAGAATCCGGAACATCCTCGGAAAAGAGGCTTGAGTACCGAAAGCTTCTGGAGGACATGGAGAGAGATAAGTTTGATATTATTATGATTAAGTCCATTGACCGGCTGATGAGATCAGCAAGAGACTGGTATCTGTTTCTGGATTGCCTGACCCGGTATCAAAAGAGGCTGTATATTTATATTGAAAATAAGTTCTATACACCGGATGACAGTTTCCTTACCGGTATCAAAGCAATGATGGCGGAGGATTTCAGTCGTGAGCTTTCCAAAAAAATTAAACATGCCCATGAAGGAAGGCAGAGAAATAAGTCGGGATATAACATTACCGTACCTATGTTTGGCTGGGACAAAAAGGAAAATAATGTATATGAAATTAATGAGGAGGAAGCGGAATATTATCGGATGGCATTTGCAATGGTAAAGGAAGGAAAAGGATTTTATACCATTGCAAACTATATGTATGAGAAGGGAGCAAGGGGAAAGAAGGGACGGAGAATATCGGATGTCCAGTGGAGAAAAATGATTTTATCTCCCCGCGCCCATGGAACAATGGTATTACACCAGTATGAATATGACTTCGAGTCAAAGAAAAGGAGAAAGATACCGGAAAAGGAATGGGTTTTTATTGAAAATGCACTTCCTCCTATTATTAGCAAGGAATACCATGAGGAAATTTTGGGATGTCTGAAGGAGAGAACAGTAGAAAACAAATTTCGGGATTACACAAGAGATATGACAAGAGCAGGTTTGTATGAGTTGTCGGGGAAGCTTGTCTGCGGGGAGTGCGGAGCTCCTTACTACAGAACAAAATTGATGTCAAAGGGGCAGGGGACTGCAGGTTGGAAATGTTCAACGGCAATAAAAAAGGGAAGGAAATCGGAGCACAAGCGGGAAGGCTGTAACAATATTAATGTGAGGGAGGAAGAGGTACTAAAAAGAATTATGGAAGAGTGTGAACAACATTATATCTCCCTTTTTGACAGGAAGGAGGAAATTGTCGATGAGACACTGAGAATGGTAAGAAGGGTGTTTGACAGTGACAAAGGACAAAAGGAACTGAAAAAGCTTCGACGGGAACTACAGAAGCAAAAGGAGAAAAAACAGGTTCTGCTTGATAAACTAACGGATCAGGTTATCTCAGACCGGGACTATCAGATGGGGCATGAAAGGATTGAAAGTCGAATTTCAGATTTAAATAAGAAAATGGAGCGTCTCCTATCAGAAAACAGCGGTTTTGGACATTCAGAGGAAAGGCTGGCTCGAATCAGAGCAGCTTTGCAGAAAGGAGAACTGATAGAAATGGCAAAAGCAAGGGAAGTGCTTAAGAAAATTGAACGGATACGGGTACAAGGTGATGGCAGCCTTGAGATTCTGTTTGATAAAAATACGCAGCTTTTTCAATAACACCTGTAACCCGGTGTTCATTACGGTAGGCTTACGGCTGGGGGTGGAACGGTACTATCATTATTTTACGCAGTTTGGTCTTCTCAATAAGACCGGAATAGACTTGCCGGGGGAGGCGGGAACCATCATGCACAAGATGGAGGATATGAAAGCTGTGGAGCTTGCCACCGTATCCTTCGGACAGTCCTTTCAGATTACGCCGATACAGCTTGCTACTACGGCGTCTTCCATTATAAATGGAGGAAATCGAATTACCCCTCATTTTGCAGTAATGACATCTGACAGGGAGGGGACTAAAATTAAGAAGTTCTCTTATCCGGTTACAGAGCATATTGTATCAGAAGAAACTTCTGCTACCATGAGAATGATTTTAGAGCAGGTTGTGGAAAAGGGTTCAGGAAAAAATGGTTATGTGGAAGGGGCAAGAGTAGGCGGAAAGACAGCGACAAGCCAGACACTGCCCAGAGGAAGCGGAAGATACATTGCGTCTTTTCTGGGGTTTGCACCAGCCAATGATCCGCAGGTGCTTGCACTTGTAATTATTCACAACCCTCAGGGCGTTTATTATGGAGGACAGGTAGCAGCTCCGGTAGTGCGACAGCTTTTTGAAAATATTCTTCCTTATTTAGATGGGAAAATGGAAAACTCCATGTAATTCTATATATTGGCATAAATCCCGTAAAATCAACGTTTTACAAGCATTGCCTGTTCATGTATACCCATGTATTTCTATATAATCGTATAGATGTTGGGCGTAAAATGGGCGTAATGGGCGTCAAGCGGGTGTCAAAAAATAAGTAACTGAAAAACAAAAAAAGAGCCGCATATAGTATAAATAATTAATTTTAGAAAAATGTAATACAAATGTAATACAATAAAAAAATGCTTGCAATAAGGAATATGTTGTAGTATAATATAATTAAAGATTTAACATTTTTTTAATTTATATTTAGACACTTTCCTACGGGAAAACTGTCTCTTTTTTGCAAAAATGCAAAGTGAATATGTAAAGCCCTTTTCTGGGGCTAAAAAATGGGAAACCGGATGTGAGTATGCATCCGGTTTTTCCTGTTTTCCGAAAAAAACAGGTGCCTCATCCTGCTTAGAGGTAAGCGAAGAGGCAACACACCCAACAACTGCTATTATTCGGTATAGCAGTTATAGGGCGTGATGTATGTTTGCACCGCAAACATAGGAAGCACTCTGTGCTTCCGGAATAGCCAGATTCGTTTTTGTGATACAAAAACACTGGTGAAGGGGGATATCCCCCTATCAAACCCCCAGAAAGAGGAAAGGAGCATAAATTATGAGAGGAAAAGAAAGAAGAGATGGATGTGTCATAGCACGTATGACAGACAAGGAGTTGCTTGAATTTGACAAAAAGTGTGAAGCAGCCGGAATGAACAAATCGGAATATATTAGATCAGCAATTAACAGAAGTGAGGTTTACCCCATGGAAGAAATTCAGAAACTCACCTCGCAAGTTTTAAAACTCGGCAACAACGTCAACCAGATTGCGAGAGTGTTAAACTCAAATCCTAATTCCGGCATTGCCGATTGCCTGCAAGAGATAATCGGTGAGTTTACTGAGATTAAGGAAGGTATATGGAGAATAGAGGTGGACATATGCCGGTAGTTGTTATTTCACCATCAAAAGCGAAGGCGGGAAAGGTTTGTAAGTACATCATGCAGGAGAAAAAGACAAGGGATGAATTAAAGTTTGGGTGTGGGTGCACTCCAGATATATTTGATAAGGACTTTGAACTTCTGGACAAATGCTATATGAAGAAGGAAAGCACAGACAGGAGAAAGTATTATCACATTAAGCTTAGCTGGGCGAGAGAGGATCATGTCAATCCGGTAGATGCAAGAAAAATGGCAATAAGATTTTGCGAGCAAAGTAATATCAAGGCCTGCCAGTATGCCGGAAGTATTCACGTTGACACCGGAACTGTTCATGCCCATATTGTAGTCAACAATGTCCGGTTTGAAGACAATGAATATGGAAAAGCAGGACAATGCTATCAGGCAACGAAAAAGAGCAGGGAAAAAATGATGCAGGTGGCGAATGAACTAGCCAAAGAATATTGTCTTCTTCGTTCTATTATTCCGGAAAAAGGAAAAGCGAAAGAGCGATATACCAGAGGTGAGGTGGAGCTGTATAAAAAAGGTGAGCTGCCGTGGAAAGACAAACTCCGGTGGGAGATTGACGAAGCAAAGAGAAGAGCCGGGAACTCACGGCAATGGAAGAAACTGCTTAAAAATGAATATGGAGTTGATGTTGAGGAGAATAAAAAGGGTCAATACAGATATTATCCCAATGGGAAGAAGGATGGGGAGAGAGGATGCCCCGGGAAAAGACTGGGGAGTGATTACGAAAAGGAGAATATAGAAAAGTTTTTTCAGGAAAGAGAGTTACTATATGAAAGAGAAAGGGGAGAGTTCTATGAGCAGAGGAAGAGATGAT
This sequence comes from Bacillota bacterium, assembly GCA_029226935.1. Classification (GTDB taxonomy): domain Bacteria; phylum Bacillota; class Clostridia; order Lachnospirales; family Lachnospiraceae; genus Suilimivivens. The sequence goes on from JAQXYZ010000130.1 coordinate 19,205, forward strand.
ATCAATGTCATGATTGTGGAGGCGGACAAACATCCATATATGGCAGCGATACCGAAGGAAGAAGGCTGTCTTGGAAATGTAATAGGAGGAAAAGCGGGAGTACTGAGAATGAATGAGGGGGTGGGTATTGTCTATGATGTGGAAGGTTACGAAAGAGGAAGGGAACCTAATCGAATTCTTTATGACAAAGAAGGGGAACCGGGGGATATCCTTTGCGGAACGTTTGCAGTCGTAGGGATGCGAGAAGATAATATGACTTCGCTGACAGTAGAAAAAGCTGGTCAATATTTTTCGGAGTTTTATGAACCTACTTTTTTTGGAATCGATCAAGATCGGGAGGTGACATAATGAATATGCGAGAGAATATCAAAGAAATGCGTTTGGAGGCTGCGAAAGAGAGATTGAGGAACAAGGCAGCAGGAGAAGAGGAATGGAGGAAGCTTGGTATGGAGAAAGGGAATTTTGGAGGTGGCGAGATGAATAATAACTTTGAAAATCTGTCTGGGGATTTGGAGATGCTTTATTTTTTTATTAGAGATGTGCAAGATGAAATGAGAGAACAGGGGAAAGTGGACTTAAGTAAAATGATGGGAGAAATTAAGATAATCAGAACAATAATAGCAGATACAAAAGTGGATTTGATTAAATGTATCAGCAGATTTTTCCTTTTTGTAGGAGGGTGCGTATGCTTAATAACGCTAAAAATTTTGCTAGGAATGTAAATAGAAGAATCAGTAAATTAATGATGTGGACGGGACTTTGGTGTCCCGTTCTCAATATTATGATTGTGATTTTAATGGAGACAACCGGGAAGGGAGACTGGGATGGTATATCAAGGGAGAAATTCCATCTGGCTGTTTATCTTGGTATCGGAGAAGCATTGTTTGTGATTGTGGGGAATCTCATTTTTCACTATTTTTATGGGAGCAGGGATATTACTTTCCTTTCCTTTGCAGAAGGTCTTTTACTGCGTAAGAAGTATGACAACAACGATTTAAAAACCATTTTCCCTAATGTTAATAACAATCTTAAAGTCAAATCTGGAGGGGGAAATATTGTTTTTGGAAAATGGCATGGGAAGACAATAGGAAAACCTCTTGATCAACAATCCGGTCATGTGAATGTGATTGCCGCAACAGGAGGTGGAAAGACAACAAACTGTATCTTTCCGACAATATTTAATATTCTTGAAGCGAATAAAGCAGGCAGCTGTTCTTCTTTTTTGGCAGTGGATATAAAAGGAGAACTGGAAGCAATCACGAAAAAGGTGAGTCACAAAATTAGCTTGCCCTGTACATACAAGGTATTCAATCCGGAAAGAGGGGATACCTATGGCTTTAATCCTTACTTTATCCTAAGAGATATAGAAAATAACGATGAAAAAATCGAGATATTTGAGGAAATTACCAGCATCCTGATACCGATGAATAACGATGAAAAGGGTAATTCTTTTTGGATTGAAGGTGGTAGAAGTTATTTAACAGGGGCTTTGTGGTACTATTATGATTATGAGCATTTAGGGTTTATCGAGTCACTAAAAAAGATAGCGAAAACAGACCCTTATGATTTTGCACTGATTATGAAAGGATGGCAGGACAGATATATAGATGTCTACTATTCTGATATATACCCTTATGCGGAGAAAAGGGAAAAAACATTAAGCTTCTTTTTCTCAGAGGTTAAGAGAAATATACAGCTCTTTGGTGTAAACCATGCTATCGCTGAGGCGTTTTCAAAAAGAGATGAACATTGTATAGAACCTGAAGATTTGCTACAGGGAATCAATATTTTTCTACAAATTAGTGAAATGAAGATGCCCATTTATAATAAGGCGTGTGCTTTAATTATCAATATGTTTGTCCGCTATTTTGTCGGCTTGCATGAAACGGAAAGTAAATTACCGGACACAGCTTGGCTGCTTGATGAATTTGCACAGCTTCCCTATATGCCATCTATGGACAGATGTGTTTCGACAGTGCGTAGTAAAGGGGTAACACTGGTTTTCTGTTTACAGGAGCCGGAGAATCAGCTAAGGGGTAAATATGGGGCAGAGTCAGCGAAAGTCTTTATGCAGAACTGTACTTATAATATCATTTATACATTGACGGGAGAGAGCGCCGAGTATTTTAGCAAAGATATCGGGGAATATGATAAGATTACAAAGAGCTACTCCAAGGGAAAAAGCGAAAGTGTGACGATTTCAACCCGGAAAGAAAGAATATTTCCAGCACAGGAGTTCCGGTAATTGAAGGATAAAAGAAAAGCAGTGCTTTTGAGTCCATTTGGCTATAACTATATCGATACTGCACCTTGGTATCGAGAGAAGAAGTGGTTATAACATTTTGGAGGGGATGAAATTTTATATTCGTAATATGTCAATTATGCGAATATATCTTTTGCCTTTGTAATCTTAGTGCTATTATTATTCTATTCATCTATAATTAGTCTTTCAGAAAAGGTGAGAAAGTGAAAAGAGAGAAGCCGGTAAAGGAAAAGAAAGAAAAAGTGAATAAGAGTGGTATGAAAGACTGGCAGAAGTCTCTCATTATTCTTGCAGTAGTTGGTATTGTAGCATATTTACTGTTTAGCTATGTAATTCTCTGGGGAATCATTCCTTCCGAATCCATGGCGCCAACACTTGAAGTAGGTGACTATGCTATCAATAACGGACTTGCTTATGTAACCCACGAACCGCAGAGGGGCGATATCATTATTTTTGAAGCACATGAAAAGAACATGGAAGGTGATACTCTGATCAAGAGAATTATCGGTCTGCCCGGTGATGATATTATGTTCATTGATGGTTATGTTCATATTAACGGGCAACTCGTATACGAAGAGTACCTTGACGAAGATGTGGAAACAAATTGCATGTATGATTTTGAAGTTCCGGAAGGTTGTTACTTCGTTATGGGCGACAATAGGGAAAATTCACTGGATTCAAGATTTTGGGAAGACCCTTTTGTAAAGAGAGAAGAGATTAAGGGAAAAATGATTACAAAGGTTCCCGTTGTGAGATTGAAGAAAACTGTAACATCTATCTTCAACTCAATCAGAAATTAATGCAAAAGATTAAAACGGTAATTTTTTTGAAGAATCATAATTCAAATAAATAATCAATAATACGTTATATTTTGTGCGTGATATAATGATTACATCAAAGAGAATACTATACCATGC
>JAQXYZ010000131.1 GCA_029226935.1 Bacillota bacterium
AATATCGGTTTCAACAGTGTCCAGTTTTTCAATAAATTCTGAAACGCTCTCCTTTGCGCTATTCAACGCCGCTTCATCTAAGGAAATTCTGTTCTCGTCTGTAAGTTGTGCAAACACTTCTGAATATTCTGCGCTTAATTCCGGATGAGTTTGGTCGATAACAGAAAACAGATATTCCTTGTTATTATCAAACCGCTGTACATCCATACCATAAAAATGCAATGCTTCTTTTTCCGAAACAGTTTCATTGTAGGAACGCATCCAGTCTACCAAATCAGCCATTTCCTGTGTACGATAAATGGCAAAGCCTATTTCTGCAACGACTTCTTCAGCAGTTCCATTACCGCCATTGATATACTGGTCTACTTTGAGCGCTCCGCCAAAATCTCCCTCTATGATGAAAGTGTGGCAACCATTATTCTCTACCAGAGCTTTGAATACATCTAATTTCATTTGATGATACTGCGCCACACCATGACTTGCTTCTCCCAGCCCTACAATCTGCACATCAGAAGATACAGAAATTGTCCCTATGTCAGATTGTGTATAAGATAGATCTGCTGATATAGATGATTTTGTATTCCCACACCCAGTAAAAAGGGTAAAACAAATTGCTGTCGAAAGACACAAATTAAATATTCTTTTCAGCTTCATAATAGATACCTCATTTTTCTTCATCAACAAATTCAAACAAGTCCTCAACAGTCACATGGAATACTTTTGCAATATCCATAGCTAATTTAAGGGACGGATTATATCTGCCATTTTCAAGGTGAACGATTGTTTCTCGTCTCGCACCAACAAGCTCTGCAAGTTCGCTTTGTTTATATCCTGCCTGCTCACGATATTCTTTAATTTTTGTAACAAGAGCCATATCATACCCCCTTGCTATCTATAATCACAAACATCAATGTCCGAATGATAGATAAAATCAAAATAGACAAAACAATAATCCATCCAATCATTCCCATATTGATAGCATTAACATGACCAAGAATAGCACAGCCCCAAGCAACTACAACCATAACAGCAACAAAAATCTTCAAACAAAATGAGTCACACCGTTTCAAGTTTCGCTCTGCCATTTCATCAACACCTTCCTTTTTGTATTTCTTAATTCTCATTTGCTGAAATGCAAAAAAAGCAGCAAGGAAACAGCCAAGTACAAGCTGTAAAGTTGGATACCAGTCTTTCCAATCCGTTCTTGCCCACATCCAGTAGTAAGATGCAAGAATGATTGCGTAGATTATTTTTGTTCCAACAATTTCTCTTAAAGATACTTTTTTATTCATTTTTCTTTCCCTCTGTGTTATATATTTCGCACTTGCGATGTTATAAATATATCACTCCTGTTTGCGTATGTCAATAGGGGAAGTGAAATATTTTTAACTTTCATTTTTCGGAATAGGGGCTGCCGTCAATCAAATTCTTGTGTGTTACTTTACCGCACATGAGCATTTGCCCCCGATAGCGATAGGTAATCCTTTGAAGTTATCTCCGGAATTTCCCCCGCTCCACACCGTGCATGCGATTTTCACCGCACACGGCGCTCCATCGAATTCAGCCGTCCAGGGCTTTTAAATACAACTTACACACTTCGTTACAGCATTAAATTCAAAGAATAATAGGTGGCATTTCTGCCATAGAACGAAGTTTGTTAAGCTTTTCTATTTGTTTATTGTCAAGATTTAAGGATTTCAGGTACTTCTCAATCGTAGGTTCTGAAGAAGCATGGATAAGGATATGAACCGCTTTGCTGACAAGAATAAGATTTGCGTATTCATCCGAACCGCCATTGCTAACCGGCACTTTATGGTGGCAGTGAATATCGTGGGAATTCATCGGAATTCCTGTCACTGCACATTTACCATACTGTGCCGCATACAAAGAAATACGGTTATCCGCATATTCAATGGTTCTGCCCTTTACAGGATTTCTCATCAGCCATAACATTGTCGCTGTGTCGATTGCAAGATTCTTATGAATCTGTTCCCGACCTTTGACCGTATATTTATTAATGGATTTCCTTTTATGCTGGGCATTCTTTGACTGGACATATCCCAGTGGAACCACCGGACGTCCATGAAGGAACCTCATCTGTCTGCTTGCTCCATACCTTTCTTTAATGAACCCATTTCTGAGTTGTCCCTTTTTGGATAAGTCGCCTTTCAGTCTGTTTCTGAGCTGTTTGTTGATACTAAAGGCAAGTCTGCTGAAGTCATGAGATACTTCTGTAGAAATACAATAGTATTCATGAAGTCCGGCAACTACAGAGTTGTATTTCTGAAGCTGCATGAACTGAGCATTATCATCTGACGAATGAGCCAGTTTCTTTACTTCTTCCGAGACTTTTTCATGAGCCTTTTTGTATGCTTTATCGCTCATATGAGACCGAACCACATATTTCTTACCCTTTCTACGGACTTTCAGCTTGAACCCGAGAAAATCAGAATACTGTCTTTTGAGATTAACTACTTTGGATTTGTCAGGGCTGATTTCCAGCCCCAGCCTGTCCTTTAGCCATAACTCTGTTGCCTTGTATGCTCTGACAGCATCCTCATGTGTTGCGCAGAAAATTTTAAAATCATCTGCATACCGAACTGCATGCATCTCTTTTAATCTGCTCCGGCGCAGAGCCCTGTAAGCGTGGCTCTTAATCTCTGTTCCCTGCGCATTGTTCCTCGTTTTGAACTTTGTCTTTGTTGGCATCTGTTCCCACTGGGAAGCAATCCACCAATCCAGTTCATTCAATACGATGTTTGCAAGCAATGGCGACAAAATACCGCCTTGCGGGGTACCCCGTGTGGGATATGTTTTCTCCCCATTTGGCAGAACAACAGGTGCTTTCAGCATCTCTTTTATAATGCATAACAGCTTTTTGTCCCGGATTCCCAATGCCCATATCTGACGAATCAGCTTTGTATGGCTGATATTGTCAAAGAAGCCTTTAATATCGAGGTCAACCACATGGTACAGATGCTGTACCTGTATCAGCCTCATGCATTGCGCAATAGCAGTCTCAGCGGAACGGTTCGGGCGGAACCCGTTGGAGTTCTCACTGAATTTTGCTTCACATATCGGCTCCATGACCTGCAAAATACATTGCTGTACGATCCGATCTACGATAGTTGGAATTCCCAGAGGTCTGGTCTTTCCATTGGGCTTTGGTATCTCCACTCGCCTTACGGGTCGTGGATGATAATTACTGAATTGTTTCCGTATGAGACGGACGTATTCTTCCTCGCTTAACTTTGCAAGGTCGGCTATCGTCCTTTTATCCACTCCCGAAGTATCACTTCCTGTATTCTTCTTTATCGTTCTGTATGCAAGCTTGATATTTTCTTCACTCTCGATGATTTCCATCAGATGGTTGAAGGTTTTATCTTTCTTACTTTCTGCATACAGCCTGTCAAAAGTACCTTCCATGTCGTAATACTCTGAGTTGCGGATTTTTCTCTGTTTACTTTTCCTTTCTTGCTGCCCCGAAGTCAACACAGGCATCCTCTCCCTTCGGTTTGGATTTTCTTTGTCATACTCGAAGCTGTGTTTGTTGTGTTTTCATTTTCTTTGCTGAATTCGACTTGTGGCTATCCCTCCACCGCTTACTTATTCACGGCTTCACAGGTACTGTGCCACTACTCTCACTGGAATAAAGAATGGTTATTGCCCTCTCGCGAAGGTATTCCCATCCACCACATCACTGGCCTGCAACCGCCTCCGTGTCCCCAGCTTTCCACGTTCCGATATTCCTATCATTGGATATCTTTAGGTTCTTCCTCTAAGCCTGTATCTGGTCATGCATAACCGCACCGCCTGTAACGATGCATGGACTTTCATAACAACCAATTTTACTCGCCCACAGATACCACCATGAAAGGTGTACTGCCTTTCGACAGCATCAACGTTTAGACTCGTACATTCAGAATTTCGTCAGTATTTTCATACATTCTCACCATGGATATCCGACCCCCGGCATATAGGCAACACCATCCACCTCTGGACAGCTTTCGTGTCTGGTCTGAAAACCAGTCTTACGGTTGCTCTCTGCCGACTTCACCGAGCTCTATAAACTTTTGGAGAGAGCCGTTGCATGCTCCCCGCCATTCGGAGTATTAGGGTGGCGCTTCGGGACGTTACCCCCTCATTTCACCCATCGGAATATCAGTTCTCCAAAGTTTCGGGCTACAATTGCCCTTCGACTTTGTGCGCAAGCTTTTCACTTACGAACGTGTCGCACGGTTGTCATTGCCATATCCTTCCAGCAGGTTGATGACACCCCATGCCGCAAGTCCGGCACCGATGGCACAAACCAGTGTTTTTAAGGTCGTAATCGCCGTAGTAAAAAATCCCATATGTGTATGTCCTTTCTTTAAAAAAGGAAGAGAAAAACCCTGTGAAAATCCCGCCCTGTGTGGTAACATAAAGGCAGGATTTTTCCTTTGGAAAATCCGACACTGCGCAGCCGGTACTTACATTTTAGCCGATGGGGTACCGGCTGCCTTTTTCCAATGGCATCCATTGCTTTCCTCCTTCCACTTTGCGACAACTTGTCGGGAAGCTGCCGGTTTACTGGTTACATCTCATAGACTTCCACCGTATCATCCGGCTTCAGCACGAGACTGGTGCTAAGATATTTTTCAATATCAAAGCGGTTCTTTTTGTCATAGTCCGACAGATACCTGTAATTTTTATGCTTGCAGATGTCATATTTATCCGAGAAGAACGGCCTGACACCACGAAGCTGCAGGATACATTTCCCGCCGTCCATAACTGCTATTTCATCCTGGCTCATCAGCTCCTTCCCTGTTTTCTGGTAATTCGTACCGTAGGAACGCTGGCTTCCCCTCGTATCCGAGGTATTATAAAGATCAATCGTTTCCTTTCCCAGAAGTTCCGCCATCTCTTTTAAGGTGGTCTTTTCCTTCCCTCCCAGAAAGATCGTGGAATCACAGTTGCCTTCAATCGTGTCAGCGTTGTCCTTATAGATTGCCTTTAACTGGCTCTTGGACTGCAAAATAATAGAAGCTGATATTTCCCTGCTACGGATAGTAGCAATCAGCTTCTCAAACTTTGGTATCTGCCCAATATTCGCAAACTCATCAAGCAGGCAGCGCACATGGATCGGCAGCCTGCCGTCATATACATCATCTGCCCGGTCACACAGCAGGTTAAATAACTGCGTATACATCATGGATACCACGAAATTGAACGTATCATCCGTATCAGAAATGATGACAAACAATGCTGTCTTCCTGTCTCCCAGCATATCCAATTCCAATTCATCGTAACTCATAAGCTCCCGCAGTTCCTTAATATCAAATGGGGCAAGCCTTGCTCCGCAGCTGATCAGGATAGACTTTGCCGTCTTTCCGGCAGCAAGTTTGTATTTTTTGTACTGTCTCACTGCAAAGTGTTCCGGGTCTCTCTGCTCCAGTTCCTCAAACATAAGGTCAACCGGATTTTTGAAATTTTCATCATCTTCCCTGGCTTCTGATGCATTGATCATGGCAAGAAGTGTGTTGAAATTCTTTTCTTCCTCACGGCCCTCATACCAGATATAGCCAATCAGCGCACAGTAGTATAATTTCTCGGCCTTTACCCAAAAATATTCCCCTGCCTGCTGGCCTTCCCCTTTGGTATTGGCAATGATGGTTGTCACCAGTTTCAGGATGTCTTTTTCACTGCGGATGTAAACAAAAGGGTTATAATGCATGGATTTTTTGAAATTGATGGTATTCAGGACCTTGATTTTATAAGGTTCATATACTACTTTCCCATTTTTATCACGCACCAGTTTCCCATTTTCATCCGTCATGGGTGTGCCTTTTGCAAGCAATTTTCCCACCTCCACTAAAACGGTCCCCTTGGGCACCATTCCGTCAAGTAGGAATTTGACCAAAATCAATTTTTCTTAAAATGCTGAGAAATCCAGTGTTTATGCGGGTTTGTCGAGTTCTGCCTCTAGTTCATTCTTCATCATCCTCATGATTTTTTGCTGCATGGTTTCCTTGGAATTAGGATCAAAAAAGAGATGAACGTGATAACGAGTGCGACCAATTTTCTTCTCAAAAACTACGTTTTCCTGTGAAGAATTTGTCTCCTGTACAGTAACGATTTCATTCTTATTTTCATTATTCAATGTACTTTCCTCCTTAAAACAGACAGTTGGAATCTTCATTCTGCTGTGTCTGTATCTACAATTTCATGCAATTAAAAAAGCAGCTGATTCCATTTATGGTCAACTGCTCGTCCTTTACTTTGTATTTTTTCTGGAATTATTTTGAGAATTATGAATATACTAAAAAAGGGGTTGGCTTTCCACATCTTCATAAGCATCATGGCTATTTTGAAAAACCATATTGAAAATCAGATAGACTGGTGTTATATTAGAGATAGGAAAAGCACCCACTCCAAAGTGGATGCCACCCAAGAAGGTTATATGTCCTTATGGACACCGCCTATCCTGTGTGTCAGACAGGATAGGCATTTTTATTTTCGCTTATTTCTCTTATCGAGAAAGGTAAGCAATGCAATGAGTAAACCTCCAAAGGATATCAGCAATGCCAATATCCCAAGGAAAACCATAATGGTCTCATAGTCTGTCATATGCACCACCTCCCTTCCGTTGTATTCCGGCAAAGCCGGTTTCTCTGGTTAGGGAGGCTACCACCTGTCATGGGCACTTTCCCACAGCAGTTACGCTGCAGGACAATCATATCATTGAACCTGTCTGATTGCAATCTGTTCTCTCAAAAATCTCCGAAAAAAGCAAGTGGCAGAGTGGCAGACTTTAAGGTATCTATAGAATTTATCTGTTTTTCCAAAAAATCCTGCCACTTACTCTGATTTCAGCCGGACAGTATTATCCTTTCCATTTTCTCTTCCATAGATCAGCCGGTCTCCCATGCGGTTCCGGACATCTCTCATGGTTCTGGATGAAATATTCATTTCGGCAGCTTCTTTCTGGATGCTTTTCAATGGAACTTCTTTTCCATCTTTCAGCATTTCCTCCATCAGCCTCATACCTCTTTCCAGTTTTGTTTCCACCCGTTTCCCCTCTTTACCGTTCAGGAGATCGTCCGCATTGATGTCATAGCCACCGATCCACCGGAAACCTCCTTCATCCCCCAGCTTAAACGCAAGGGTCTCCCCCGGAGGGGCAAGAGAACTTTTCTCATGGATCAGCACTCTCGTTGTCGGGTCTTTCTTTACCTTTCCGATAAATAAAAGGCTTCTGACAGCAGCCATGATGTCAATGGAGCCCAGCCCCCGGTAGGTACTCTGCGTACCGCAGGCTTTGTTCAGATGCCCGATGAGCACAATGGCACATCCGGTCTGTTCCGCCACATTTCCCAGTTTCCGGAATACCGGACGGACTTCATTCGCCCGGTTCATATCCACATCCGCACCGATAAATGCCTGCACCGGGTCAATGATCAGGAGCCGGACTTTGTTCTGCCGGATGGCTCTCTCAATCCGGTCATCCATTAATGTCAGTGGGATTTCCGTATCATCAATCACCATAACCCTTGAAAGGTCGGCTTCACATTCGATCAGCCTTGGTTTAATGGTATCTCCCTTTCCGTCCTCAGCAGTCTGGTAGATTACATTGAAAGGCTCTATCGCTTCCATGTTCGGGAGATATTTCCGATTGGTGCAGGCTGCGGTCAGTTTCATGGCAAAATACGTTTTTCCTTCCCCCGGATTACCCTGAATGATGGTCAGCTTGCCAAATGGGATATAGGGAAACCAAAGCCATTCTACACTTGTGGCTTCCACATCCTGATAATAAATCATAGGCACGATCTCTTCGTTTTCCGGGGTTTTCAGCACAACCGTATCTGCAACCGGATTCCTTTCCTGCATTTCTTCCTGATGGCAGATGATTTCATTCCAGTCTTTCAGAACCGGCTTTAAGCGGAT
>JAQXYZ010000132.1 GCA_029226935.1 Bacillota bacterium
TACTTGTATTCGTTAACACCGCCGTAGCCGGTACCGTCAGCTGAAGAAATAACTCCATTACCATAATTGGCATGACCTACACAAATAAAAAAGTTCATAATATCCTCACTTTCTGGTTCTTCCGAACCTGATAATATAGTATTTAAGATTCTGATGATCTGTTCCCCGTATCCTTTTCCTGCTGCCCATCCAGCGCCATTTGGATTCTCCTGAATTCCAAGCCATTCTACATATGGAGCAGACTCCCTGGTTACGTAATCAAATCTTTTGTCTATACATTTCTGGTTTAACTTTTCTGATGATGCATAGGCTTTTAAATGCTGGATCTGTGCCCGAATGCCAAGCTGCGGTGTTTCCCATGAATTTCCTTTCATGCCATTTTGCGTAACACCAAGTCCTGCAAAATTGTTCTGATCCAGCGTTACTGCTGACCCCTTGAAAGTAAAATTTCCAGTTTCCAGGCACGACTGGGCAAATGCAATATCGCCTCGTACTCCCTCGATAGCTCCTTCTGTAAGATACAGGGGAATCATTTTTATTACAGACTCTGCAACTGTCGGATTTACTTTCTCAATATAATTCCGAAGCTGATCAATGGTCGCTTGAGCCCGTCCCATAATCTTTAACATTTGTTTTTCCTCCATAGAAAAAGGGATGATTACTCATCCCTCTAAATCATTCGTCTTTATTCGTCTGTTTTACAATCTGGTTCACATATGTAGAAAGTCCTGCGATTAAGATTCCCTGAGTGACCGCTGTAAAAATTGCCATTGCAATATCCTGGCCACTACTACAGGTACAGGTGGCAAATACATAGATTGCGCAGATCACTATGCTGACTCCGCCTAAGATAAGTGGAATGTACTTATCTTTTACTGCCTGGGCCTGTTTGAGGGCCATGCCTACGAAATATAAGGCAATAGCTACTACGATGAGTTCTGGTTTTACGTAATTTGCAAGCTGTTCCATAATCAATTCTCCTCGTATAATAAGTTTGTAAGCAAGAGAAATCACTTACAGACTTATTTCTTTTTATGGTATAGAGGTAAGGACATCTAAGAGGTATTCCCCTCATCCCATTCCCATCTATACAGTCAATAGTTACATTTTCATATCGTTTATCCTGTGGTAAGATATCAGCAGAGTCTGATGTCCGAAGGCACTGCTTTTTCTCCTTTCAGCCGGCTTTGTCCGAGACTGCTCAGAAAGCATGCAGCCTGGCTCATATGACACATTCCGCTTACACAGAAGTTGCATCTCCAGCCGTTAGCACCAGCAAAAAATGCTGACTGGATGAATGCTCATTATGCGAGGCTGCGGTCATCATATGATATCCCGGATAAACCTTTTGCTTTAGGCTTCACAAATCCAGATCGGAAAGGAGCGTGATATCATGATCAAGATCAACTATATGTCCACTTTGTTCGTTGGTATTGATGTAAGCTCAAAATCCAATGTGGTTTATGCCATGGATTTTGATGAAAACAAATATATTGATGCTTCTTTCGGCAACAACCAGCCTGGTGCTGATGAGCTTGCCGGAAAGATTGCTGCCTGTATACAAAAGCATCCGCATCTTAATACCATTATTGTGGCTCTGGAATCTACATCTGTTTACAGCATCCATATAGCCAACTTTCTGTCATCCTGTGAACTCCTGATGCCTTATAAACCCTATGTGTACTGTTTGAATCCAAAGATGACTGCAAATTACCGCAAATCCTATGTTGGCATGGATAAGACAGATCACATGGATGCCTTCCTTATTTCAGATTTTGCAAGAGTCGGCCGCACAAAAAAATGTGAACCCTGGCGAGGCAGCCAGTACCTTGCCTTAAAAAGACTTACACGCCACCGTCTTCATCTTGCTGAATGTATTACCAGAGAAAAAACCTATATGGTATCCAATCTTTACCTGAAATTCAGTGAGCTTCAGCTTCTGGATAATGACAGCCAGCCATTCAGTAACATTTACGGTGCCACATCATCCGCAGTTCTTACAGAGTTTATGTCCCTTCAGGAGATCATTGATTCTCCGGAAGAAGAACTGCTCCAGTTTCTGGCTGCCAAAAGCCGGAACCGTATTGCAGATATATCCAGGACTTCTGAACTTCTGAAAAAAGCTGCCAGAGATTCCTATCGGTTAGATAAATGCATGTATGAACCCTTGAATGTGTCTTTGGCAAGTTCATTTAACTGTATTCAGACCTATCAGAAAGAAATCAAACTGATCGATCAGGCAATTGAAAAATGCATCAACGGAATGAACCCAAATGCCTTTATCATCCTTAAGTCTATTCCAGGAATCGGACCTGTATGGGCTGCTGGAATCTTATCAGAAATAGGCGATATAACAGCATTTCACTCATCAGATGCGCTTGCTAAATATGCAGGTTTGACATGGCTGAAAAATGATTCCGGTGACTTCGTTTCCGAAGATAACCGTGTTTCAAAAGCTGGAAATACTTATCTCCGTTATTACTTTGGAGAAGCTGCAAACAGCGTCAGGAGGTATGTTCCTGAATATGCTGAATTTTATTCCAGAAAATATGCTGAAGTAACTAAACATCAGCACAAGAGAGCACTCGCACTTACATCTCGTAAATTCGTACGACTCGTTTTTGGTTTGCTGGTCAAAAACCAACTGTACACCGGCGAAAAACTGGACGCCGAATTAAATACTGAGTCTGAATAGCGCTCATTTTTCAAAAAGATGATTAATGAGCGACGGTGAAGTGCGCCCTTTTTTAGGAAAAACATATCAAAAACTATTTTAAATTTCTCTTGACATATCACCAGAATGCTTAATTCACATTGATACGATATTGATAATCTGGAATCTGCTTAATTACATCATTCAGAATTTGATTCACTAAATACTGAAAACTGCCATCCTCTGCAAATCTTACCGTAAGTTCATGGGTAATGACTGCATCATCGCAAATGACCATGTCGCAAACTGCCTCCACCGTTAACGTAACCGTCCCATCCTCATTTTCTTTGATGTCGACAACCTCCGGCAGAGAAGTTCCAAAGAAGGTAGGCGCATAATTGAAGCACCCAAGTCTCGCCCAAAGATAGGTCTGGTTTTCCTCATCAAATACTGCGTACTCTCGTATCTGCTCCGCTGTTATGGGAAGATACTCCATAATCAGACTTTCGAACTCTTCTTTAGGAATGCCATTT
>JAQXYZ010000133.1 GCA_029226935.1 Bacillota bacterium
GATTCTCCCGTCATAAAAAGGATGGGGATTTCCGGTGCATAGGAATGTATCCGCTCTGCAAGCTCCGGACCATGCATAACCCGCATACTGATGTCCGTAAACACCAGATCATATGTTTTCTCTTGTACCGCCTCCCATGCATATTTACCATCCGAAAAATCGTCAATTTCAGCATCCGGTATGACATTTTTAATCTCACATGCAATGCCCTCCCTGACAATATCCATATCGTCTGCCAGTAAAATCTTCATCAAGCCGCCTCCTAAATGTCATAAAAAAAGTACCCATTCGTTTCGTATAACAAAAATTATACCAAACGAATGGGTACAATTTGGGTACTATTGAGGGGTATTTTTGAAATTTTTTCAAATTTATTTATTTTTTTCCAGATTTAGAGAAGCATTCGTCATTTCTCCCCAGCTATACTGTGCCATATACTGACCGTGATAGGCATTGATTCCACTGGCAGTTCCCTCTAACCAATCGTAATAATCGCAGGTAAACGCAGCTCTGTCAACGCCTATGCTTCCCCTTTGACTGATTAACAATTCCTTACAGCCTGCCTGCGTCAAGGCAGATAATAACGCTTTCTTGCATTTTTTCAGGTAAGAATAATGATCACCGTCATCCTCCCAAATCGCCGCAATAATCTCTGCATTCGAACACATAGCTCCTTTGCGGTCAACTAAATATGCCAAAAGCTCCTTCGCCTTTGCAGGTTCCATCGGAAGTACCTTTCCATCCACAAATACCTCAAAATTACCAAAACACTGCATATATACCTTTTCCTTCGGTTTTGCTTCTATGGGGTGACGCAAATTCTCAAGCTCTCTGGCAACCTGCTCCGTGGTGACCGGCTTTAAGACATAACCGCTGCACCGGATTTCTGTCACCGCATCATAGATGTAATCACTATATCCGGTCGTAAAGATGATATTCATATTCGGCTGCAATACTTTGATCTGCCTTGCCAGTTCCATTCCATCCATCAGACGCATACGAATATCTAAAAATGCCACATCTGCCTGCTGCTTCCTTACATAGGAAAGACATTCGGTTGCTTTCTGAAAAGAAATCAGTTCCGCCTCAGGGGCAGCTTCCCTGATACACCTTTCTAATCGCTCTAGCATTAATTGTTCATCATCTACTGCAAGTATTCTCATCCTTTATTCCTTCCCTGGTATCTCGATGATCACCGTCGTTCCTTTCCCAATCGCACTTTTCACCGTTAGAGTGCCTCCCACCATAAATTTGAGTCTGCTTCTGACACTTTCAATCCCTATGTGCTTTCTTCCGTCATTTTTTACTTGTTCCGGATCAAATCCACACCCATCATCTTCGATGATAACCTGATAGCCCCGCTCCACACATTTTGTGCGAATCGTTATCGTGCATACATTTTCACTTCCCATCATGCCATGCTTTACCGCATTTTCCACCAGAGGCTGTACCGTCAGAGCCGGTATGATAAAATCCTCTGTCTGAATGTCATAAACAACCTGAAGTTCCTCCTGAAAACGAATCTTCTCGATCCAAAGATACGTCTGCACATGCTTAAGTTCTTTCGAAAATTCAACCGGAAACGAATCTCCCATATGTTCCAGATTACCGCGAAGATATAAGGCAAAACGGTTCGTCACTTCTTCTGCCATCGCCGAATCCTTCCTGCAAAGCTCCGCTATGGTAGACAATGTGTTATATAGAAAATGCGGCTGAATCTGACTGATTGCCAGTGACATCTGGCTTTGCATGAGTTCCCTTTCATTCTCCACAAGATTTTTTGCCATTTCCCAATAAAACAGCATAAACATAAGGAGAAGCGCCAGGGTACACGCTAAAAGCTCCGGTACCGGATACCAGATGGACTGCAGCCCCGTCGTCAGGAGCGAAACCAAACCAAAGTTAAGCATCACAATCGTGCCAAATCTGCTAAGATTTTTTCGATAATGTACCACTACTAAAATCTCTATGAGGAGTATCATCGGATCAATCAACCAGGCAATCCAATAATAAGGACCATCCGTAAGATTTCCATGGGCATCCACCTGAAAAAGCATTCCGTTAAACATCGATAGAAATACAAGCACAAGATAACATCCACAGACGATCCTCATGAGATATGCCGACCGATAGGATACGTCAGGCGCACCTCTTTCCTCAACGAAGCTGAGAATACAAAACAAATAAAAAAGTGCCATGATGGTACCACCGCCATAAGAGAAGAAACCGAAAAGCTTCGTCAGCCATACATTTTTAAAGCTCAATTTCATTATCCATAATCCGCACTCCCCAATCAGCATCACAAGATTCATACATACAATCCATACAAAGTTTCTCATGTAGGAAAGATTTCGGCTCTTGTATCCGACGCATCCAAGCAAAATAAAGAATGTCACAAGAATTGCGAAAACCAGTAATCCTATATTCAGTTCTATCATCTCATTGAAATTGGGCATTTTTATACCTCATTTTATTAAATCCGGTTTTTTAGTTATTCCTAATCAACAACCACCCACTCGTCAACTGTTCTGCTTGCACTAGAAATGTTTACTCCGTGTTTTGATTGCGTTTTTCAAAGGAATACCTAACATGATTACACTCTCAATTTTAAATCATATTCACTTATCGTCTAATTTGAATTCCTGACAGACTTTTTACAATTCTCTTGGGCTACTACTTCATTTCATCAAGTATCTCCCTCAACGCCTCCTCTACCTTCCTACATCTCTTCGCTGGAACATCCTCCATTGTAGGATTACAGTGTTCCATCAGATACGGATGACCTACAAAGCTAAGCATTGTCCTGTCATTTTCATTATCTCCAAATGCAATCATTTCCTCTGGG
>JAQXYZ010000134.1 GCA_029226935.1 Bacillota bacterium
GAATATCACATCTGGAAGGGAGTGTCCAAGAAAAAGGGTTCACATGGAAGCGGTGTTTAAAAACAGGGGCACGTCTTGTGTGGGTGTCCGTAAAACGGGTACTACACTAATTCGTGTGTCCACTGTTATGGGTACATTATATTTTGATTGTTTGCATAATGACAAGGAAGATAATATAGCTGGTAAGTAATGCAATGGTAACTGTTCAGTACAAATACGAGAAAGATATACTTGGGAGGTAGCTATGATTATTTCAATATCAACTGAAGACAGATTAAAAGACAGGGCTGATGAGGAAAGAAAAGTGATTTTTCTGGATATAGATGGGGTTCTGCAGCCGGCTTCATCACAGGAAAGATTTGAGCATGATCTGGAAGCACTTAAGAAATCATTGGCAGAAGAATATAAGGATGAACATTTTCTCGAACTTAATAAATATGATGTAGGAGCAGTATATTATGACTGGGATAAAACCGCAGTAAGTAATCTGCATAAGCTGTTATCCTGGTGTGATGCAGAGATTGTACTGTCATCAGACTGGAGGCAGACAAAGACTTTAGAAGACATGAAGTGTCTTATGAAAATCCATAAATTAGACCAGTATCTTACAGAGATGGTTCCGGAAACCCGCCAATGGTCATGGAAATATGAAGATATTCCTGCATATCTTTCAGAGCACCCAAAACTTTCCAAATATGTTGTAGTTGATGACATGAATATGGAAAAATATTTTAGAGGACGATTTGTAAGATGTGACAGATATTTAGGTCAGCATGAGTATAATCAGATTTACAGGCTGTTGGAATATGGTCCATGGTGGGAAGACACACTATATAAAAATTATACAAGTGGAAATCTGGGGAGAACAATAGAAGATAAGTTTGACAAGGTTATTTTTCTTGATATAGATGGTGTGCTGAATGATGATGGAGAACGAAAGGCAGATGGAGAGATTATCTGTGAGGAATATGTATGGAATCTAAAAGAGATTGTGAATAAAACAAACGCAGAGATCATTTTATCATCTTCATGGAGATATGGTGTGACGGGATATGCCCGTAGCGGGTTCTCAGAAGAGGATAAGGGTATGTCCGAATTATTGAGGCTGTTTGATAAGTATGACCTGAAAATAGCAGGAATGACTCCAATGATATGTAATGGACCGGATGGACGCCCACTGGAGATAAGGACCTGGCTTTCCAGACGTCCTGAAGTATCAGGTTTTGTCATTCTTGATGATGAAACTTTCTGGAACTGGAAGTGGTTGACACCATTTGTAGTTACAACATCATATCTAAAGGCTGATAAGAATGATAAAGAGATTAAAAGACGAGTTTGTGGTCTCGAAAGACGAGATGCATATGAAGCGATTGAAATCCTTAATAACAAGCGACTTTCGGGTAATGAAGCATAAATGCAGCTGCAAATAGATAATAGGTAGTGTGAGGATTTCAATGAGCATTTGGACCAGTATGACAGATTTACAGATATGGAGAAGAAGACATTTATGAAGAGCTTCTTTAAGGAAGTAAATATTTATGAGGTAGAATAAGAGGACGGCAGAACTTTTTTGGCATAGCTCTTGAAATTGTAATTTTTCATACAGATAAATTGTTTCTAGTCAGAATAGGAAAGCATTATGGCGTACTTTACGACACCACATAAATAACAACAGCAAAGGAGAAATTTTATTTGAAAAAGAAAAAAGAGAAAATAACCATCCGTTCCAGTGCAGCGGAATATCTGACCTATGTGGCTTCCATCGGCGACCAGCAGGACAGTATTGAAATGCGCTATGAGGATGAAAATATTTGGCTGACGCAGAAGATGATGGCGACATTGTATGATGTAAGCGTAGCTGCAATCAATCAGCATATAAAGAAGGTTTCCCTATTTCTGATGGCAGATGACAGAGAAATTCTTCAGGATGCTGGAAAAATCACTGCGGAGATTGCTAAGGCAAAAGCAGAGACGGAATTAACGGGAGGTATCGGATACGATGCGTGTGACAACAGAGGTTGCACAGAAGCTTTCCGAAGCAGTCAAAGAAATTGGAGTGACGATGAAGCTGATCAGCGATATTTCCTCTTCGACCAATCTTCTGGCATTAAATGTTTCCATTGAGGCAGCCAGAGCCGGAGATGCGGTTGATACGATGGTAGATGAGATGAGTAAGCTTTTGTCCCGTGACAATTAACCGTTTACGCTTTTTGATTCTATTATTCCAATAAAATTGATATTATTCCGATAAAGCGGTATGATAAATATAAAATTGGAGGGATTTTTATGTTTATCTGTAATGGAAAGTCAGTATGTAAAGGCATAGCAATCGGAAAAATCAAGTTTTATGCAAAGACGAGCCAGGCTGTCGTCCAAAGAAAAATTGAAGATACCGAGAAAGAAAAAAAGCGATACGCGCAAGCGAAGAAGCAGGCAATCGCAGAATTGGAGTGCTTATATGAGAAGGCACGGAAAGAAGCAGGGGAAGAAAGTGCAGAAATCTTTCATGTCCATGGGATGCTGCTGGAAGATGAAGGCTATAATGATTCAGTGAATCATACGATAGAAACACAACAGGTCAATGCAGAATATGCAGTTGCATTAACCGGGGATCACTATGCGGACATGTTCGCCAACATGGACGATGATTATTTTAAGGCAAGAAGTGCGGACATGAAGGATATTTCGGAGCGTGTGGTCCGCATTTTAAATGGAGCTGCCGACAGCTGTGATCTGGGACAGGAACCGGTAATTATTGCTGCAGAGAATCTGGCACCCAGCGAGACGATCCGGATGGACAAGTCAAAACTGATCGCCTTTGTAACCAAAGAGGGAAGTTCCAATTCTCATACAGCGATTCTGGCAAGAACCATGGGGATCCCTGCATTGGTAAGCACGGCAGTGGATGACAGCTGCAACGGAAAAATAGGAATTGTAGATGGATATGAGGGAAAATTTATCATTGATCCAACAGAAGATATTCTTGAATCCTATCGTGCCAAGAAGGCAGCTGATGATGAAGAGAAAGCATTGCTGCAACAGATGAAAGGAAAAGAAACCGTTACCGGGTCAGGGAAAAAGATTCATCTCTGTGCCAATATTGGTCATCCATCCGATCTGGCAGCTGTATTGGAAAATGATGCAGATGGAATTGGCTTGTTTCGAAGCGAATTCCTGTATCTGGAGACAGAAGATTATCCCACAGAAGAGCAGCAGTTTGCAGCTTACAAAAAAGTCGTTCAGACAATGGGTGGGAAGAAAGTGATTATCAGAACCCTTGATATTGGGGCCGATAAACAGGTGAAATATTTTTCTCTGGATCAGGAAGCAAATCCTGCCCTTGGTTTACGGGGAATTCGAATCTGCCTGACAAGGGAAGATATCTTTCGGACACAGTTAAGAGCCTTGTATCGCGCTTCGGCCTATGGGAATCTTTCTATCATGTATCCTATGATTATTTCTGCCGAGGAAGTACTTAAAATTAAAGAGATTTCCGGATCCGTAAGAGAGGAATTAATTGCAGAGGGTGTTACAGTTGGAAATGTGGAAGAAGGGATTATGATTGAGACCCCGGCGGCTGCCATCATGTCCGATGAGCTTGCCAAGCATGTGGATTTTTTCAGTATTGGAACCAATGATCTGACTCAGTATACATTGGCAATGGATCGTCAGAATGAGAAACTGGAGATGTTTTACAACCCGCATCACCCGGCCGTGCTGCGTCTGATTCAGATGGTCGTGGACAATGGCCACAGGGAGGGAATATGGACGGGCATATGTGGGGAACTGGGTGCAGACACATGTTTAACAGAGCAATTTGTAAAAATGGGGGTTGATGAATTATCTGTTGCGCCTGGAAACATACTGCCTATCCGGAAAATTATCTGTGATATGAAATAAATCTTTTGAAATGTAATGAAGCCGTTATTTAGAAATTCTCTTGATAACGGCTTTTTGCTGAAAAGAGCAGCTTATGACAGAAGTAATCAGATGAAATTGTTGATTTAATATCACTTTGGTGATATAATTACGATGGAGTGGATGGAGGACGGAAAAATGGATAAACTGATTACGATATACCACGGTTCATCCCAAATCGTGGAACATCCGGTTTTTGGCGAGGGTAAAAAGAATAACGACTTTGGTCTTGGCTTTTACTGTACTGCAAGTGAGGAACTTGCAAAAGAATGGGCGGTTTCCTCTTTACGTGATGGATTTTCTAACCGCTATACGCTGGATACCGAATACTTGAACATTTTGAACCTGAACAGTCCGGATTTTACCATTCTTAACTGGATTGCTGTTTTGATAGAACATCGTTTATTTTCTATAAAAACCCCTGTAGCACGGCGGGCAAAACAATACTTAATTGATCATTTCGGTGTCAATGTAAATGCATATGATTTAATCACCGGCTACAGAGCAGATGACTCTTACTTTGACTACGCAGAGTCATTTCTAAATAACGGTATTTCCGTAGAACAGCTTGCACAGGCGATGAAGCTGGGAAAACTCGGAGAACAGATTGTGATAAAATCAAAGTTTGCCTTTTCAAGGCTGAAATACGAAGGGTTTGATGTTGCCGGGAAAGACCGGTATTATGTTCTCCGCAAAGCCAGGGATGATGAAGCGAATCAGCTTTATCTGGAAATGCTTGAGGAAGAGAGTGATGGTCTGTATATTCAGGATATTATGAGGGGAGGCATTAAAAACGATGACCCACGCATACCAAGAAATATATCTGAGTAAGGCACAGTCGAATCTGGGGGATGCCTTTGATTACGCAGTCAATACCTGTGGCATTTCCGGAAACGACTTTGTGAAGCTGTTCCTTGCAAGCTCTGTTAGCAAGCGAATGGAAAACGGTGAACCGGCCTGCCTTGCAGGTAAAAGCGGTATTGAAATTGTCCGGGAAATCATTGCAGAAACAAAAGGACAGGAACTTCAAATAGAACCCAAGGAGAATTTCGGGCGCTCCAGGGAATACTGGATTGGGTGGGCGGTTGCTTATTATCAATGGTATTCAGGCAGAAAATACAGTGAAATTTCCAGAGTTGTCTCCTTTGAGGATTTGCAGAAAATGTACTATACCCTTCACGAAGCCGATATAACAAAGTTCGTTGACATCGTGGATTTGCGAATGAAGGAATATTTTCCCGAGACCAATTTAAAGCGTATTCGAACAGCATA
>JAQXYZ010000135.1 GCA_029226935.1 Bacillota bacterium
TCCACATCTGTGATACCGCTTTTCCTTTCGACAATACATCAATAATACAGATAATACATAAGATATTGTATTATAAACCCGCATTGTAATACAAGCAGGAATTTCTCCTACTAAAAAAGCGGCTCATTTGAGCCGCTCTCGTCAAATCATTTCATAAATTAATTGTGTACTCTCTGGTTGTTGCGTGGCGGAATGGGATAGGCATTCCGCCACATCAACGGGAGTACAGGTATTGTCTAATTGGAGTTTCCAAATTAAACCTAAATTAGTAAGCGGTCAATGCTTAGCCCTTAACCGCACCGGCAACAACACCTTCAATGATGTGTTTCTGGCAAACGAGATAGAAAATTACAATCGGAATAATTGAAAGTACTAACATTGCCATTAACGCGCCTAAGTCCTTGTTACCGTTTGATCCGACCAACATCTGTACAACTACAGGAATGGTCTTGTACTTGGTACTGATACCGATTACCAGATAAGGAAGAAGGAAGTCATTCCAAATCCACATTGCATTCAAGATTGCAACGGTAATTGCTGTAGGTTTCAAAATAGGAAATACAACCTGGAAGAAAGTCTGCAGTGGTGTACATCCGTCAATCATTGCTGCCTCTTCAATATCAATCGGTACAGATTTAATAAAACCTGCAAACATGAATACCGAAAGTCCTGCACCAAATCCAAGATAAAGAACACACATACCAATGGGATTCTTCAAGTGGAACTTGTCTGCCAGAGAGGACATGGTAAACATAACCATCTGGAAGGGAACAATCGTTGAAAATACGAACATGTAATAAAGTCCCTGTGTCAGTTTGTTTTTTACTCTTGTAATGTAGTAAGCAGTCATGGATGTGAACAGGATAATGAAAATTACTGAAACAATGGTAATAAAGAATGACCATCCGATTGCAGATGAAAGTCCTGTTTTAATCAGACCATTTACATAGTTGGTAAGTCCCGCAAAGGTCTCTGACGTAGGCAGAGAGAAGGGATCCTTACTGATAAAGAATTTTCCTTTAAAGGAGTTATTTAGTATGAAAAACAGAGGGTATAAGAATACCACCGTCAATACACACAGAAGTATCACTAATAAAACATTAATTGTTTTCGTCTTTTTACTTTGAATCATTATTGTTCTACCTCCTTACTTCTTGTAAAGGACAGCTGTACCAAAGCAATGACAGCTACGATAACAAAGAACACAACTGCCTTCGCCTGACCAACTCCTTCATAACCTGTCTTGCCGTAGAAGGTATCATAAATATTTAATGCAAGCATCTGGGTCTTATTCATGGGCGCACCATTGGTCAATGCCTTGTTCTGATCGAACAGTTTAAAGCTGTTTGACAGTGTCAGGAACATACAGATGGTAACAGATGACATTACCATGGGAAGTTTAACCTTAATCAGTGTCTGCCATGCAGTAGCCCCGTCAATCTTTGCTGCTTCTATTAATTCAGTGGGAACATTCTGAAGACCTGCAATATAGATAATCATCATGTACCCAATCATTTGCCAGTTCATTAAGACAACCAGACCTACAAAACCGTATTTAGGATTTGCAACGATGGTTGTTTCAAATTGATATAATACTGCATTAATCATCTGCTGCCATGTATAACCAAGAACGATACCACCAATCAGATTGGGCATAAAGAATACTGTTCTGAAAAGGTTGGTGCCTTTCAGCTTTCTGGTCAGCATGAGTGCGATGGTAAATGCAAACAAGTTAATTGTAATTACGCTGACTACAGTAAATGCTACTGTAAAGAGCATTGCGCTGGTAAATCCCTGTCCTGAAGAAAATGCCAGCTTGTAGTTTTCAAGTCCAACCCACTTAGCGTTTCCTACGGTTGTAAACTCGCAAAAAGATAAGTATAAGCCCTGTACAAAGGGTATGATAAATGCAAATGAAAATGCAATCAGTGTAGGCACTGTAAATACTACAAAATATCTTTTAAGTGTTTTTTCCATACCTGTAACTCCCTTTTTCTAAAAAAGCCTTTTGCAGCCGAAACTGCAAAAGGCTTTCATTTCATTTAAAACTTATTTAGTTGCTGCTTTTTCTTCAGCCCATCTTGTAACTACAAGGCTAGCAACATCATCCCATGTCATGTTACCGTTGCAGTATTCAAGTAAAGCTGCACCAAAGTCATCCTTGAAGTCCTGGCTGGGGAATGTTGTGAAGTTCCAGCTTACACTGGTCTTTCCATTCTCCATGAAACGATACATTTCTTTTGCAAGAGGATCCTGAGGCTTCTCATCATCACCAAAGGTTGTGAAAGGAGCAGAGTTTCCTAAAGAATTAACCATGTAATCCTTACCTGCATCAGAGGAGATCATCCAGTTAACGAAGTCAAGAGTTGCTTTCTGGTTTGCTTCAGAAGTCTGGCTGTTTACACACCAGAAGTTTTCTGTACCTGTACATAAGCCCTGGTTTTCTTCGCCAGCAACACCTGTGTAGATAGGCATGAACTTAACATCTTCTTCTGCTACTGTGTTGCCTTCAACACCAGCGATCTGTCCCCAACCCCAGTTACCGTTCTGAACCATTGCACACTGTCCAAGTGCGAATTCAGACATGGAGTCTGTTACAGCCTTGCTACCTAATAATGTAGGAGCGCATGTAGAGTTGTTGATGTATAAGTCAAAGATGTTCTTGAAGTTTTCGCCATATGTGAACTCAAGTGCATCTAAGTCAGTAACACCTTTTTCCTTGTATTCATAGTATACAGGGATGTTTGCAAGGTGTGTCTGCCATCTCCAGTCTTCACCGGGAAGTAAAGAAGTAGAAGCGAATACGCCTTCAATACCAAGGTCATCTTTCTTAGCCTGCATATCTTCAACAACTGCCTTTAAGGTATCGAAGTTGTTGATTTCGTCTACGCTGGTAGCTACTGCGCCATCCATAGCGAAGTATTTTTCCATAATTGCGTTGTTGTAGATGATACCATAAGACTCAACTGTGTAAGGAATACCATATGCCTTACCGTCTTCGCCGGTAACTGCAAGGCTCTTGTCAGATAAGTTCTTGTAAAGATCAGAGTCTGTTAAATCCAGGCAGTAATCTTTCCATGAATTGTAACCAACAGGTCCGTTAATCTGGAATAATGTAGGTGCATCAGAACCTGCAATTTCAGATTTAAGAACTTCTTCATAGGTACCACTTGCTGCAGTAACAACCTTTACAGGTACTCCTGTTTCAGCTGTGTAAGCTGCTGCGATTTCCTGCCACTGCTCATCAACTTCAGGCTTGAAGTTTAAGTAGTAAACAGAACCGCCTTCTGCGCTTGCTTCTTCTGCGGGTGCTTCTGCTTCTTCAGCAGGAGCTGCTTCTTCTGTGCTTGCTTCTGTTTCAGCAGCTGCAGGTGCTTCTTCAGTCTTGCTTCCGCAACCGATCAGCATGCTGGAAACCATTGCTACACAAAGTAAAGCACTAATTACTTTCTTTTTCATAATAACTTTTCCTCTCCTTTTGATTATTATGTTTTGTTTTGGAAAGTTACTAATAACTTTGGTATCGTTATCGGTAACGTTTCCGACTACATGTATAAGATAACATTATTTGTGCAAAATTGCAATAGGTATTAGTTACTTTCGTCATTTTCGCAAATTTGCACGGTTTTGTTTTGTTCTTTTTGCACAATATTATGTGATTTTTTAAGGCAGGATGCCTGTATGACCTCCTGCCTTACTGTTACTTTTCTGTTTTCTTTTGTTTTTTCTGCCTTCAATTGCACAATTTCACAACTGTAAACGCTATCAGATGGAGGCAACATCAATCAGGGTAAACTGATCATTGGCATTTTCAAGACTTGTTACCAATGCCCTTGCGGTGTCCATTGCAGTAATACAGTTTACACCGGTTTCAATCGCAGTTCTCCTGATCAGGAAACCATCCCTTGACTTATCACGTCCCTGAGTAGGAGTATCAATAACCAGATCAATTCTGTGTCCCAAAATCAAATCCATGACGGTAGGTGATTCCTGGGAAATCTTATTTACCTTACGCGCCTTCACTCCTGCTTCATTTAAGGCTGCCGCTGTACTCCTTGTGGCGTAAATGGTGTAGCCAAGCTTTTCAAATCTACGTCCAATCTCTACTGCCTCGCCCTTATCTGCATCCTTTACCGTTATAATCATCTGCTTATGCTTGGGCAGATCCACTCCTGCACCAAGGAATGCCTTATAAAGTGCTTCATTGAAGGTCTTCGCAATTCCCAGGCATTCTCCTGTGGATTTCATTTCGGGTCCTAAGCTGATCTCAGCCCCTCTGATCTTTTCAAAGGAGAATACCGGCATCTTAATAGCAAAGTAATCTGCCTCAGGCTGCAAGCCCGGCTGATAGCCCAGCTCCTTAATGGTCTTTCCAATAATAACCTCTGTTGCAAGATCCACAATAGGGATACCTGTCACCTTGCTGATATATGGCACTGTACGGGAAGAACGTGGATTTACTTCTATGACATATACATCCTCGCCAATCGCAATGAACTGGATATTTATCAGTCCCTTTACATGCAATGCCTTTGCAAGTCTTCTGGTATACTCTGCAATCTTTTCCTTTACAGTATCGGAAATGGTAGGCGCAGGATAAACGGAAATACTGTCTCCCGAATGGACACCGGTTCTTTCAATATGCTCCATGATGCCGGGGATCAGGATATCCGTACCGTCGCACACCGCATCCACTTCAATTTCTTTTCCCTGCAGGTACTTATCGACCAAAATAGGGTGATCCTGTGCAATCCGGTTGATGATATTCATAAATTCTTCAATCTCATCATCGGAAATTGCAATCTGCATGCCCTGTCCGCCAAGCACATAGGACGGTCTTACCAGTACCGGATAGCCCAGTCGGTTGGCAACAGCCTTGGCTTCCTCAGCCGTGTAGACTGTACCGCCTGCCGCTCTGGGAATTTCTGTCTGCTCCAAAATCTTATCAAACAATTCCCTATCCTCTGCAGCATCCACATCCTCTGCTTTCGTGCCCAGAATCGGCACTCCCATCTTCATCAGGCTCTCTGTCAGCTTGATGGCAGTCTGTCCGCCGAACTGTACCACTGCTCCGTCCGGCTTCTCAATATTGACAATGCTCTCCACATCCTCCGGTGTCAGAGGTTCAAAGTACAGCTTATCTGCAATATCAAAGTCAGTACTTACCGTCTCCGGGTTGTTGTTGATAATAATGGTCTCATAACCGGCTTTGGCAAATGCCCATGTTGCGTGAACCGAACAGTAATCGAATTCAATTCCCTGTCCGATACGGATAGGACCCGAACCCAGTACCAATACCTTCTTCGGAGGATTGGTTTTTACCGCTTCGTTTTCACTTCCATAGACAGAGTAATAATAAGGGGTGCTCGCCTCAAATTCTGCGGCACAGGTATCTACCATCTTATAGGCAGCCACAATGCCGTTATCGTAACGCATTTTCTTAATTTCTTCTTCAGGGATGCCGGTAAGTCTGCTGATTACGTTGTCCGGGAACTCGATTCGCTTAGCTTCCTTTAAAAGTTCAACCGTTAAAGGACCCTTTTTAAGGGACTGTTCCATCTCTACCAGAATTGCAATCTTGTCAATAAACCAGTGGTCAATCATGGTAATCTCATGGATGGTATCGTAATCTACCCCTTTGCGGAGCGCTTCTGCAATCACATAAATTCTCTGGTCATCCACAATCTTTAAGCGTTCCTTCAATTCTTCTGCAGAAAGAGCTGTGAAATCATAACTCAACAGGCAGTCCACATGCTGCTCTAAGGAACGGATTGCTTTCATCAGTGCACCCTCAAAGTTATTGCAGATGCTCATAACCTCTCCGGTAGCCTTCATCTGAGTAGTAAGCGTCCTCTTCGCGGTAATGAATTTGTCAAAAGGCAGTCTGGGAAGCTTGACTACACAATAGTCCAGCGTAGGTTCAAAACTGGCATAAGTCTTGCCTGTAATGGCATTCTTAATCTCATCCAGCGTGTATCCTAATGCAATCTTTGCTGCCACCTTGGCAATGGGATACCCGGTTGCCTTACTTGCCAGTGCAGAGGAACGGCTTACACGAGGGTTTACTTCAATAACACAATATTCAAAGCTGGTAGGATGAAGTGCAAACTGCACGTTACATCCACCAGTAATCTGAAGCTCGTCAATGATGTTCAATGCCGAGGTACGAAGCATCTGATATTCTTTATCACTCAAGGTCTGAGAAGGCGCAACTACGATACTGTCCCCGGTGTGAACACCCACAGGGTCAATATTTTCCATATTACATACGGTAATGCAGTTGCCTGCACTATCCCTCATCACTTCATATTCGATTTCCTTCCAGCCTGCAATGCAGCGTTCTACCAGAACCTGCCCCACACGAGAAAGACGAAGTCCGTTTTCAAGAATGCTCTCAAGCTCTTCCTGATTGTGGGCAATTCCGCCGCCGGAACCACCTAATGTATAAGCAGGACGGAGCACTACCGGATAACCAATAGTATTGGTAAATGCCACACCATCCTCCACGCTTTCCACCACCTTGGATGCAGCACAGGGTTCGCCAATCTTTTCCATGGTGTCCTTAAATTCCTGTCTGTCCTCTGCTTTCTTGATGGTGGCTGCCGTAGTTCCCAAAAGCTTCACATTATGAGATGCCAGAAAACCGGATTCCTCAAGTTCCATACCAAGATTCAGCCCTGCCTGACCTCCCAGAGTGGGAAGAATGCTGTCGGGCTTTTCTTTCTCGATAATCTGCTCTAAAACCTTGGCTGTTAAGGGTTCAATATATACCTTATCTGCAATGTTTTTATCTGTCATGATGGTTGCAGGATTGGAGTTTACCAGAATAACCTCTATCCCCTCTTCCTTCAGGGAACGGCAAGCCTGAGTTCCTGCATAGTCAAATTCTGCTGCCTGTCCGATTACAATAGGACCGGAGCCAATTACCATTACTCTTTTTACATTCGGATTTTTAGGCATTTTTTCCCACCTCCATCATCTTGATAAATCTGTCAAAAAGGTAACTGGAGTCCTGTGGTCCGGGGCATGCCTCCGGATGATACTGCACGGTAAAAATATTCTTTCCGGTATAGGAAAGTCCCTCATTGGTACCGTCATTTACATTAATAAATGCCGGAACAGCTATCTTAGGATCTAACTTATCCATATCTACAACATAACCGTGGTTCTGGGAAGAAATATATACTCTTCCGGTTTCAAGATCCTTTACAGGATGGTTTCCTCCACGATGACCGTATTTCATTTTAAAGGTATCTGCGCCTGTTGCAAGCGCCATCAGCTGATGTCCTAAACAGATGGCAAAAATCGGGATATCCGTATCATACAGCTTCTTAATTTCAGCAATGATACTCACGCATTCCTTGGGGTCGCCGGGTCCATTGCTCAACATAATGCCATCCGGCTTGTCCGCAATGATTTCCTCTGCTTTGGTAAGTGCCGGATACACCGTTACGTCACAGCCGCGCTGTGCCAGTGATAAAGCAATGTTGTCTTTTGCTCCCAAATCCAGGAGCGCCACCTTTTTGCCAAGTCCGTTCAACTGGCGGGTAATGCTTGGACGCTTCTCACGCACACCGTTTGCATAATCTTCCGGCACAAATTTGCCGCTGCCTGAAAGCGGTCCGTTTTCAGCAAGGTCTCTGGAACCTTTTATTTCATATTTCTGGGGACAGGTTACTTTTTCTACTACCTTTCCGGTAGTGTACTCTTTTAATTTAGGAAGGATTTCATCCAGTTCAAAGCTTTCATTGGTGGTAATCATACCATTCATGGTGCCTTTTTCGCGGAGGATTTTGGTCAGTGCACGGGTATCAATTCCTGCAATTCCCGGAATATCCTGTTCTTCCAGAAATTCCTGAATGGTGATATCCTTTCGGAAGTTGCTTGCAAGACGGGAAAGCTCTCTCACAATAAATCCATCAGGCCATGCCTGTCTTGATTCCATATCCTCTCTGCATATGCCATAATTACCGATCAGCGGATAAGTCATACAGACAGCCTGTCCTGCATAGGATGGGTCTGTGAGGACTTCTAAGTATCCCGCCATGGAAGTATTAAACACAATTTCACTGATAATTTCCCTGTCAGCACCGATATGAATCCCTTCAAAAACAGTGCCGTCTTCCAGAATTAAAAATGCTTTCATGTAGTCCCTGCTCCCTTTCTTCTATATTCTTTGCATAATCGTCTAATTATAGCATAAGAGTTTTTCATCTTCAACCTGCAAAATAAAAAAGTCAATTCTGTTAATTTTTTCTTTTTCCTATGTTATAATACCCTTAAAGAAAATCAGGGCAGGAAACTGCTTTTATAAAATAGGAGGATGATTATGAGCTTGAACCCCAATCCCCGTAAGCTTATATTTTTTTGCTCAATTATTTCACTTTTACTTTGTCAGGGCTGTGGAAGCCGTTCCGGCGCCACCAATCCCACGGATACGGCATCTCCTGATGCCGCCGCTGTCAGCGCTACTTCAGATGCCACTCCGTCGCAGGATACATCAGAGAGCGCTTCGCCTGACAGCACTATTCCCGGAAACGAAAAGGACTATTATGGCAACTATCAGGAGACAGGCGGAGAGGTGGCACTTGTTATCTGCTATAGCAATCTCATGGACAACGGTTACAATCAGGCTGCCTTTGAAGGCACCAAAACCTATGCCTGTGCTGCCGGTGTTTCCTATTCCTATTACAGTGCATCCAAAGACACAGATGAAGAATACGAAAAGGTTCTCCTTACCGCCATCAATAATAAAGCCAAGCTTATTGTATGTGCCAGCTCTCATTTTGATCAGGCAGTAGGAAATCTGCAGGATCTTTATCCTAATGTGCATTTTCTTATGCTGGATGGCAGACCCCGGGATGCTTCCGGCAAAGAGCTTCCCATTTCTTCCAATGTACATTGCATTTTTTACCATGAGGAAGAGGCTGGCTATCTGGCAGGTTATATGACAGTTCTGGAAGGCTACACAACCTTTGGTTTTGTCGGTGGTGAGCAGCTTCCCCCTGTCCAACGCTACGGCGCAGGTTACCTGCAGGGAATTGACGCCGCAGCCAAAGACCTTGGCATCAGCAATAAAGTTACCGTCAATTACTGGTACGCAGATACCTTTTATCCCAGCAAAGAAATTGAAGAAGTTTCTACAAAATGGTACCGAACAGGCACCCAGATCATTTTTGCCTGTGGCGGCTCCTTATACGAATCCATTCTTGCATCTGCAGACGCTTGCAATGGACTTCTAATTGGTGTAGATGTAGATCAAAGCAGCATTTCAGAACGTTTTCTTACCTCTGCTGCCAAGGGAGTCAAAGACTCTGTCATTATCGCACTGGATGACTACTTTGCCTCAGGTGATGTCTGGCCGGAAGAACTGGCAGGGGAGGTTGTTTCCTATGGTGCAGAGAAGAAATGCATTGAGCTTCCTACCTTAAATGGCGCATGGCGTTTTAAAAATGTAACTCCGGATGATTATCTTCAGCTTCTTTCCCGTATGAAAGCCGGTGAAATTGAAATTTCTTCCGATGTAACGTCTTTACCCGAAATATCTATTCAGGTAAATTACTATAATAACAAAGAGTAGGGGGACTTGCCTTGAGACACAGCAAATTTATTCGACTTCATCTTCTTCTCATACTATGTCTTATTACGCTTCTTTCCGGATGTGGGCAAAAAGTTCCTGCCTCTTCCGAAAATATCGGCAATACGGAAGAAGGAAATACCAACGAAGCTTCTTCAAGAGAAGAGACTGAACAGGAACGCAAAGAACGCCTGAAGAAATTAACCGCAGGAAATATTAAATTGTCCAAACAACAGCTCGCCACATATGGCTGTGTAACCGACTGCTCCTTTGAGACAGATCAAAGTCATGTATCATTGACAGTATCAATCCCTGACATCCCGAGAAGTGATGATGCTTATATTTATCTTTTTGCATTTGAAATTTATGACGAAGAGCAGATCTTTGACGGCAGCCCCCTGACCAGTGCCGAAAAATCAACTACCTGCCGGCTTACATGGGACTATCAGGAAGAACAGCTTTATCAGGAGTTTGTACCTGCATTGCTCCTTAATAATAAGTATGTTCCTATTGCAACCGGTTCTTACATTACTAATCCTGAGGTAATTGCCGAAAATCAGGATAGTTATCCGGAGGCGGCCTCCAAAAAGGGGCTTCTCTTAGACCCTGAAATGCTTGGCACCCCGCTTTTGACAGATTTAGGCGTACAGCATGCAATTTATAACATTCCGCTTTCCCTGATTTTAGGAGAGACTACAGACGATGACTACCCTACCATCGACTATGATTTCAGAGGTGAGACTTATCAGTTTAACGGTGCTGTTATCAACAGCTATGATAATCTTTTCACTTACCTTACGAATATCAATATGATTTCTACTGCCATCGTCTTAAACGACTGGAATGACGATTTTCCCGATTTGGTTCATCCCAAGGCCAAACCGCAAAAATCCACTGCTTATTACTATGCTTTCAATACATCAGAAGAAGCAGGATGCAGACATTTAGAAGCCATCGCGTCATTTCTGACCGAGCGTTACTCGACTGGAGAGCATGGACTGGTATCCAACTGGATTGTTGCCAACGAAATCAACCAGCAGACAATCTGGAACTATATGGATACGGATGATGTAGATTATTATGCACAGGAATTCGAAAAATCTCTTCGCATCTTTTACAATGCAGCCAAGAGCAATTATGCAAATGCCAAGGTTTACTTTAGCATAGACCATGACTGGAACAACAATAACGGCAAAAATAAGCATCATTTTAACGGGAAAGATCTGTTGGCAGCCATCAATCATGCAGCAACTCAAAAAGGAAACTACGACTGGGGACTTGCCATTCACCCTTACCCTAATCCACTTTCCCGTGTAAATTACTGGGCGGTAGACTACGACAAGACAATAGATGCCCCTCTGCTTACCCTTATGAATCTTAACGTGGTAACTGATTTCTTAAGTCAGGAGGACTATCTGGACCGTAGTGGAAATGTTCGCAGCATTACCGTGACAGAGCTTGGATTTTCATCCACTTCCGGGGAAAAACTTCAGGCTGCTGCTTTTGCCTACTGCTACTATATTATAGATGCCAATCCTTACATAGAGGCTTTTATGATGAACCGACAGACCGATGCCATTGCAGAACTGAAACAGGGACTTGCTTTCGGAATTTATGAAGTAGATCACACGCCAAAATATCTTTTTGAAGTATTTAAAAATATTGATACCGATCAGGCAGAGGAATACACCGATTTGATGTTGAACATCCTAAATGCCGAGAGCCTTGAGGAAGCGCTCTCCTGGGCACAGTAAAAATTCAAAAACCCTGACAATGTAAACAGCCTTTTCATTTGCTTACATTGCCAGGGTTTTAAAAAGGTTCTATCCAGCGCGCTCTTCACTCTGTCCAGCGAAGAGTCAGATTGACAAATTATATATGGTGTAATAATCTACTAATATAGCTCCACTGTATTTATATAAAGAAATGGAGGAACAGGTTTTGAACGGCAATATGAATGACTTGAAAACAAATTTAGAAAACAGTGATTTTTATGTACAGCAGGGTTCATTCGAAGAATTTGATACTATCGAAATGGCATCAAAGGGTAAACTGTTAAGCTGCTTTGGAAATAATGCGGGTTCAGTATATACAGTTCTTTTTTTTCCACCGGCACCGAATCAGGATTTTGCCAAAGGTAATGCTGAGCGTGGCTGGAATGATGAGAAAGCAACCATATACGATGATCCGGATGTGAAAAATTATCCTGCAAACCCATTTTTTTCACCGGCAGGATGGCAGTATAAACTTCGCCAGGATGAGGCTTTGGTCCTATATACAGAACTTCCACCTGAGTGCAAATATTTTTCATTCATCAATTACATCATGTTTACTGAGGAGAAGGAAGGGAAGAACTACTCAAGTGAGAAGGGATACTTCCGAGTGGGTAATGAGGAAACAGGATTTTACCATCCGATTTTTGGCTCCATTGGTACATCCGTAAGTGATGGAAGCGTAAAATGTGACGGAGACAGTGTTTATGGTTCAAAAGCAGTCATCTTAATAAGTGCCAACAAAACCGTGACAAAACAGGTGATAGAGCATCTTACAGAAGCAGGTATTTCTGAGAATATGATTAATGTTATGACTATCCCTGAGAAGACGTATAGGATAGGTTTGGAAAAGGGAAAGGATACCTTCTGTATGATAGGCAGAATTTCGCAGCCAAAGAATCGCGACGAATACGAGAGGTATATTACCAGGCTTCCTGAAAACTCTGTTGCTTACCGTGTGACACCAAAGACAGAGATTGCTTCTAATCCGTATGCCAACGAAACGCTTATACCTAGGGGAACCGGCGAACATGAAGTTGCAATTCTAGATAATGCTGAAGAAAATCTTGATACAATCCGCCGGGCAATCATTGCAAAATACAGTGATGAATACAACTATGAAGAGCTAGGGGGAGAGATTGCAGTTCCAGAAGGACTTACTGCATACATAACAGATTTCAACGCAAAGGGTGATAACCGCGATACCAGTTACACTATGACACCTGATTTTACCCTTAACTCAGATGATGATTTTATTGTTATTTATGGCGTAAATCATACAGCAACCGGAAAAGCTCATTATTCAAATGTAGTATTATATGCAAAGCCGATGCTTAATGGTGTTTGCAGCGTATATGATTCTCTGTATCCGGGAACTGCTCAGGAATATTTAGGAGATAACTGCAAGGATGCAGACAGTTACTATGTTTACAAAATGGCAAGAACGCAGATTGATGAGAATACAAGAATTATAGAATACTCTACCGGAAATAAAAAAGGAAGGTTCTATGGAGTAGATAATGATAATCCGTTGGTTATGGCATTCCGTGCTTATGTGGATAAGACAGGGGTTGGACCTTCATATTATGAGATTGTCTATGATAGAACGATTGTATTTCACAAGAAAGGAAATGGTGAACGATAAAAATGGAAGCAAGTCTTGATGTAACAAAAAACAGTAAGCTGTTAAGAAGAAATATTATTCAGATGCTGCCTGCGTGCTTCTCATTAAGCATGGTTTATGTGCTTATGATTATGATTGACTCGCTTTTAGCCGGTAAATTTACAGGAACTACAGGAGTTGCTGCTGTATCCATTGGTGCACCAGCATATTTGATTTTCTTATCATTTCTTAATGCCATAATACATGGAACAGAACTTCGTATGACATGGCGTCTGGGAAGAAATGATAAAGAGGGATTACAGAGAGCTTTTGCAGGTGGCGTATATTTTACCATGGTTACGGGCATTCTTCTGTCTGTTTTCGTATTTTTTATTGCACGTCCATTAGTTATGATATTTGGTGGCAGCAAGAGCTCGGAAGAAATCGTTAACCTTGCAGTATTATATATTAAGTGCTGTGCATGGTGTATTTCTATTCAGGGAATAGGTGGTGTTTTTCGTTCACTTTTTAGTGTTATGGGATTTCAGAGAGACCGAATGATTACTAATCTGGCTAATGTTATTACAAATATTATCTTTTCAATACTTTTTATTAATCTGCTTCCTGCACCAATAAAGCTTATGGGTCTTGGACTTGGTAGTGCATGTGCATCTGCTGTTGATTCAGCAATAGCAATTATCTTATATAAAAAGCATAAATTTGGATTATCATTAAAGCCTGTATTGCTTAAACCAGCTGAGATTCTTGATACTATGAAGAGTGGATGTCCATCATCTCTTGATAATATTCTTGATTGTATCGTTTCTTCCATTATCAACAGACTGGTTCTCGGAGCATTCGGCTCAGATGGAGTAATGCTTTCGATGGTAACAGTAATCAATAATATTCGTAAGCTTGGCAGAATGCCTATTCAATGCATGGGTTATGCAGCTTCACCACTATACGGTATTGCATATTCTGCGAGAGATAAAGGCAGTCTTATTGATTCTCTTAAGGAGAGTTTTAAGATTGGTCTATTAATTACCGTAATCTGGGAGGTGATTTTATATATTCTTTCTCCTATAGTATTTAGTGTGTTTAATATGAGTGGTAATGCCATTGTACAGAGAGGAACGGTAATTGTTCTTGCTAGTATGCCAATTGTTTTGATTGTGTATTTGCTGGTATCTTTCTTTGAGTCTACTAAGAGATTTGGCTTGTCAATTTATATGGCATCCGCACCAGATTCACTGGTTTATCCAATTCTTGTTGCGCTGCTAATTCCTCTGCTTAAGAGTGACGGAATCTGGTATGCAATGGCATTAAACGGTATTATTGTTTTACTGATTTCTTATTTGATTATGATGCTTGTAACAAAAAAGGTAAGAGTACCTGCTGAAACACTTTTATTCCTTGATAGTAGTGTTAAAAACGCAAATGCAATTTGTGAAATGACAATTCATAATACACTTGAAGAAGCAACGGGAATATCAAAAAGAGTTCAAGAATTCTTTAAAGATAAGAATGTTTCAGAACGTATTCAGATGGTCAGTGCTCTTGCGGTTGAGGAAATTATAGTTGATATGATTAAGCACCCTGGCATGGAAGAAAAAAGAGAGGGAAAGAGAGTGATGGATGTAAAGATTTTCGAGGATGATGAAAATGTTCAGATTCTAATTAGAAATATTGCCCCATTATATAATCCCTTAGCAAATTCAGATGACAAGGAAAACGAAACTAAGGATGGAATCAGATTAGCGCAATTACTGGCTACTGACATAAGTTATTCGTATGTATATAAAATGAATGTTGTAAATGTTCTGCTCAATAAAGGTATTTCAGAATAGAGGAAGTGGCTTTCAGCTGAGTTCAAAAATCAAGTAATTTCAAGGCTTGAAATCATGTATAAAGTAAACGTCAAACTTTAGTTAAGATGAGTGATTTGACGTTTACTTTATACGGATGAAACTAACGTATTATTTTTTCATTTCTTTGATTATTTCCTTTCTTTGATGTCCTTCATGGAAGATTTTGCAACTAGCCGACAGTCTAGTCTTTGAAAGAAGAATGGGATTCTATAACATTTGTTATAGCCGGAACCACAACCTTCTTCCTTGACGCATATGGTTCTAACTTGTACCAAATACCTTCATGAACCGCTGTGTCATGAAAAGCATCTTCCAGCACCTCGTCTGCAATATCGTTGGAGGGAATCAGACAGGTGAACGAGACATCATCGTGGAGCACATTGATCTGTGCGAATGCCATATCCATCCCAGTCGATGCAAGAGCTGAAGGGAACACATCCAGCATACGCTCAGCCAAATCTTTTGCGCTCTCTTCATCATATGCGTTGATATTGCCAATAGAATACTTTATACCCCCACTTTCATATTCCTTATAGTCACTGAAAAATATCTCTTTATCTGTCATGCCCTCATAAGAAAGCGATGCTTCATACATATCCTGGTAAAAAGCATCCACATCTTTTATTCCTGCCAGGTCACTCAGTGCCTTCAATGCTTCCCTGTCTGCATAAGTAGTGTTTTCAGACTGAAGATTTTTTGTGTCTGAAAGAATTGCTCCCATCATAACCATAGCAGTTTGCTGATCAGGTGTGACTCCATAGTTCCGATAACGTATCCAAATGATAGTAGCCGTTGAGCCGAGAGGTCTGGCATCATAAATGAGCTGTCCTGCTGTCGTTATTGTTCCGTCTGCGTGATGATCAATAATACTGACAATATTCGCATCCTGTATGTCCTCTGCAGACTGTGTATATTCGCTGTGATCCACCAGAACCATATTACATCCGGCTGTATCTTGAAGCACCATCAGCGTCTCAAGACCAGCGGCATTCAATATATATTTGCTCTCGTTATTTATCTGTCCAAGAACAACCGGCTGAGCATCGTATCCAAGTTCACAGAGCAGATACGCATATGCAATAGAACTACCAACAGTATCAGAATCCGGGCATTTGTGTCCTGCCACATATATCGTTCCTGTAATCTTATCAAGACCGTCCAACTCGCTCCTGTTTAGCATGACATTCATTTC
The DNA here is from genome assembly GCA_029226935.1 of Bacillota bacterium. GTDB lineage: Bacteria > Bacillota > Clostridia > Lachnospirales > Lachnospiraceae > Suilimivivens. The sequence continues at coordinate 16,013 of JAQXYZ010000135.1, forward strand.
CTGCTCAGCCTTATATCGGCTGGAGGCGACAGCTCCCCCCGCAAAAAAACAACCTGCTCCTATGACAATAGCTGCCAAAACCATTACCAGCTCTTTACATCTTTTTCTTTTCTTTGTCATTTCTACCAGTTCCTCATAATCCTTTTTTGTTACATCATCATTTCCGTATGCATTAAGCCTTGCACTCATTGAAAAGTATCCGTGGTTTTCACCATCCTCGGTGTCGTTACACTCCCCCCAATAACATCCTCACTTTGTGAGAAATATCTTATCAACGCCTGGTCACAAGCGGAATACTCTCCCAATTCCTCTACCAGAGCAAGCTGAGGATAATCCTCGGATATCGCTAGATAATTATTCATGGCTGCTGTGTAAAGCTTCTCATCTTCAAGAGGCTCCTCCCCCACTTTAACCGAAATCACCCGTTTTCCATATTCCAGCGCCATATTATAGGAAACTGTGATTCCACCTACCTGCAGATAGCTGCCACTATTTTCAGGCCATGCGTCATATTCTCCCAAATCATTGGCAACGATATTCTTTGTCTGAATATCAATAGAAGTCTCCAGGATCTCCCGGAGTGCTTTTCCAGTAATCTGCTTTGTAACAATATAATTTCCAAAGGGACTGACACCGATAATATCACCATAGGTCACATCTCCTTTGCTCACTGACCCACGAATGCCACCGGCATTTTCAAGGGCGATATCTGCTCCGGTTTCCAACAGATAGGAATCGGTCACTGCTCTTCCCATATTAGTTTCATCGATTCGCAGACTAAACCAGTCTCCGTCAAGATCATCCGTCGATGTCCCCACCACCTGATCCAAAATAACGCTCTGGTCTTTATTAATATCGTCAAGCGCAGCCCGAATCTCTGCATTTTCATCCAATCTTCCTGCAGTTGTATAATCCACCTTTTCTGCGCTGATATCAATATCAACCAGCTCACCATCGGCATTCAGAGAACAGTCAATCTCTATCAGTCCGACCTCATAGAGATAATATCCGTTTTCGATCACGTAGGACGAAGAACCATCCGGGGTCGTCACTTCCTTGTCTATGTCCATATGCTCATGACCGCCAAGCCACAAATCAACACCATCTACCTTTGACGCAAGCGAAACAGGATCATAGGCATGTACCAGCCCAATGACAATATCACACCCCATATTCTCCAGTTCAGTAACAGCTTCACCTGCATAGGCAACAGTGTCATTAAAGGTAAGACCCTCTACATTTGCCGGCGATGTGCTGCTATAGATAGCCGGATCAATCTCCCCAAAGATGCCGACTTTAAGCTCCCGCCCGTCCTTCATCACGGTTTCGCAATAATAGGGGGTATCAAAGAACATACTCCCATCTTTGTCAACAACATTCCCTGCAAGCATCTCAATATCCGCCAAGGCTGTCAGTTCTTTCAGTCTGTCTTTGCCATAATTCCAATCGTGATTACCGGTCGTCATTGCATCATAACCGCAGTATTTCACAAGCTTTGCAATGGACTCGCCCTGCACAAGTGTTGCAATGGACTGACCATGGAACATATCACCTGAGTCAAGAACCAAATCCATATCGGCGCCCTCCGCATAACTGTCAATTATGCTCTTTAGTTTCGGCAGTCCGATAATCCCACTGCTTTCATTTTCCTCAACTCTGGCATGAATATCATTTGTGTGAACAATTTTAACACAAAAATCCGTGTTTTCCTCTGCGTCAGGCACCAGCATGTAAAATATTCCAACCAGAAGTGCACATGCTAATATCGCAGCTACTATTCTCATTTTTTTCATTATTATAATCCGCCTTTTCGCATATTTTAAGAATAAGTCAACCCAATTATTGAGAAAACGTTAACGATATAAGCGTGTTCGATTCAAATAACCTATTGAGGACAGAGTAGGCAGCTTCATAGGACAAATATCCCGGCAGGCAAGAGATTTAGAACATCCTGCCGCAAAGTGTCTGCGATATTCCTTCGCAATTGCCTTTTTTCGATTTTCAGAAGAAGTATAGAGCAGATACGCCTCGTTTGCCAGAACCGCTCCGTAAAACCTCCCCTCCTCACCCACATAATTGGGGCATACTTCCAGACACAATCCACACTTTATACATTTTGCGGCAGAATACCGATTGGCAAACTCCTTTTCGTTTTCAGCACTTTTTTCTCCCAAATACATTAATGCTGCCTTCTGATGCTCCAAAATACATGACCGATCCGTGACGAGATCAGAGATGACCGGAAATTTCGTCAGAGGCTCCAAAACAAGTAGCTCTTCATCCGTTGTATCCACAAATGTTCCACAGGCAAGTGCCGGTATTCCGTTTATGATCATGGCACAGCCGCCGCACATTTTCTGCATGCAGCTGCACTCCCATCGAATCCTTCTTGATGGCACTCCATTCTCATCTATCAAATCATCCCGGTAATTGATTTCATCCAAAATCCCGGCAACTGTTTTTCGACCCTTGCCAAAAAAATCAAAGGTCTGCCAGTATGGAGCTGTTTCCGGCTCATCCTGTCTTTTTATTCGAATTTTCATACCATGCGCTCTCCTTTTTCGCAGGATTCTGCTTCAAAATTAATCTGAATCTGACCATCGACCAGTTCTGCGACAGAACATTTCTGAAACGTCTCTTTGGTTTCCGGAAAATCCTCTCTTATATGTGCACCTCTTGTTTCCTCTCTTGCCATTGCTGAACACAGGATAGCTTTGGCAAGCAACAGCATAGAATCAATACGATAGTTCTCATACAAAGACACAGTGTGGTCAAACTTTATGGACTTCATCACATTCAAATAAAGGTCCACTGCTTCCAGCCCCTCCGAAAGCCCCTTCCGATTCCTTGTAATACCCAGGTTATCATTCATAATCTCTGCCAGATTCCTCAAAATGTATACACTCGGGAATTGGCTCCTGCTCTCTTTGATACGGTTTAACAAAGCCTCTTCCTGCTCAATGTAGGATGCAAAGTTCTCTACACGGACTTTGGCATTTTCTTCTCTATGAATCGCTTCTGCCGCCACTCTGCCGGAATAAACAGCTGCCATAAGGGAATTTCCTCCCAGCCGGTTGGCCCCGTGGTATTTCGACGCGCATTCCCCCACCGCATACAGACGAAGAATATTCGTCCTATGGTTCCGATCTACCCGAATGCCACCCATAAAAAAGTGAATGGATGGCGCAACAGGGATGGGTTCTTTGGTGACATCCAGTCCGATATAGTCTTTACAAAGCTGATAAACCTCCTCCAGCCGTTCATGAATCAACTTTTCCCCGAGAAAAGAAATATCAAGATATACTTGAGACGGACAATCATAGATGCAGCGGGAAACAATATCTCTGGACATCAGATTTCCCTTCGGACCGTATTTATCCTCCATGAAATAAACTCGTTTTTCTCCGTCCAGATAGTAGAGCCTCCCACCCTCACCCCGGGCTCCTTCTGTAATGAGCATCCGTTTATAATCTGTTTCAATGGTGGTAGGATGATACTGGATAAATTCCAAATTTCTCAGCTGTACCCCCTGAGAAAACAGACGCCCCGCTGCATAACCGTCACACAGTTCGGAACCGGTAGTTTTTCCAAAAAGCTTATTTTGTCCACCAGTGGCCAAAATGACTGCATCTGCATAAATTGCCTGAAGTACTCCGGTAAATTGCTGACAAAATAATGCGCCATAACATACCCCGTCCCTGATTAGCCCCGAATGAAAATGAAGCCCAAGCCTTCGCTGAATCCTGCCGTCAATCTCATACTCCCGGCACTTCTGAACGAGTGCTGTAACGATTTGTTTCCCGGTTGAAGCTCCCGCATAAGCGGTTCTTTTACGGCTCTGTCCGCCAAAAGCTCTCAGATTGATTGCACCGTCTTCCTTTCGGTTAAAGACAACTCCCATCTGCTCCAACCATCGAAGATTCTCCGGCGCTCTTTCACAGAATCGCCGAACATCATCTTCATTTTCCAGATAACAGCCGCCTTTGATGGTATCCATGGCATGGTGTACATAGGAATCATCCTCTCCGGCAGTACCTACTGCCGCATTGATTCCTCCCGCTGCCATTACCGACTGTGCCCGTTCAGACGGATAAGGTGAAACCAAAACCACATGATTCCCCATATCAGCTGACGCAATTGCCGCAGCCAGCCCAGAGATTCCAGACCCAATGATTAATATTTTCATAAATTTCACCCTCCGAATCCAGTCCAAAGAGCAACAAATCTCGTCAACGCAACCATTGTAATGACCAGAAGCAGCCCGCAGAAAATCCCCAAAAGCCAATCAACCCGCTTCTGTACAGCGTCAGAACGAATCATTCCCATAGAAATCAAGCTGCGGCTAAACGATACTCCTAAGTGGACAAAAATTGCCCCAAAGAACAAAAGCTCTGTTATAAGAAGAAAGCATTTTTCAGCTGAAGAAAGCGCCATACCGGTGACAATAAACCCAAATGCCTTTGTATGTAAGTGCAGCAAAGCAATGATTACAAGCCCACTGGTGCGCTGCAATATGACCCGTCTGTTTTGCTTTTTATATTTCGAAAAATCAGCGCCATCGTGGAAAAAAAACACAAGTATCAGACTGAGCATGACATGGATTGCTACAGCAGCCGCCGTTTGGTGGGCAAGTCCCTTGCAGATGGAATAATCGTACCATCCTGTCAGCATGGAATAACACATAGTCCCCAGATGTCCCAGCAGGAATCCTATGATTATCCATGAACAAATTGTGTTAAATTTTTTGAAAAACATTTCTAACCTCCATTTATTGGTTATATTCTATCCCCTTTTTATACTGCTCTTTGTATTCCAGACAGAGCATGGTAATATCATCAAACTGCGGGACATCTCCTGCGAACAGATCTACATCCCCTTTCACTCTCTTCAGCAGCACTTCCGGTGTAGTGTCCTTATTCTGATTCAGACATTGACACAGTCTTTCACTTCCATACAACTCATTATTTGCATTGGTGGCTTCCGGCACACCATCCGTATAGAGAAACAATCTGTCACCTGCTTCGAGTTGTATACTTCCTTCCTTGTATTGCATCTGTTTCATGCCCGCCAGGACAAAACCGGCTTTCACCTTATATGGCTCAAAATTTTTATTCTTCCGACAGATATAGGGTATCTCATGTCCTGCATTCACATAACGCAATTCTCCGGTTGCCAAATCCAGAACCCCTTCAAATGCCGTGATGAACATGCCCTCACTATTGGAATCGCACAACAGATTATTCACATCGGTAAATACCTTTCCCAGGGTTTCCCCAGGCTGGGTATGGTCTTTGATCAATGTTTTGCCAATCACCATAAACAAAGCTGCCGGAACTCCTTTTCCGGATACATCTGCCATCACAACTGCCAGATGTGTATCATCTACCATAAAGAAATCATAAAAGTCACCGCCCACCTCTTTTGCCGGGTTCATGGTGGCATATATATCAAATTCATTCCGATCCGGGAATGCAGGAAAAGTACTTGGCAGCATAGAGGACTGAATATGTGTCGCCACATCCAGTTCCGCCCCTATACGTTCTTTCTCCGCGGTCACCTTGGTTAAATGCTCCATATACTCGTCTAAATCCGTAATCATGCGCACATACGATTTTGCAAGATTTCCCACTTCCATACGATCATTCACATACGGAGTACAGGCATCAATAAAGTCTTTAGAATTAAGTTTCTCTCCTCCCAGCTGCACATAATTATTGGCAAGATGCGCCAGCTTTTCAATGGGGACCGTAACCCGTTTCTCCATATAAATCAAAAATGCAATTTCAACCAGAAAAAATATATTAATCGTGGTGGCAATATTTGTCCAAATTCTGGTCCATAAATACTGAGGTTGTGTAGAGACATGTATAGCCTCTCTCCAGGAAGAAATGCCCGTCAAAAAGGCCGCCAAAAGTACAAGCATTAAAAAAATCAATATCAAACGCTCATTTAAAGAAATGTGACGTTTTCTCCAGAAAGAAACTAATGTAAACAGCGGCAATCCCAACACATAGCAAAAATCCAGATTGTTCAAGAACATTATGAATGTAGCTTTGGAAAACACCTCTGTAATTCCAAATACTTTCATTTCCATTCCCAAAAGGAGTGTAACGATTGCAGAATCCACCAAAATAATCAACATATATTTCAACACATGGGCTGTGGTGTCCATCTTCGGAAATGATGGCTTTTCTTCTCCATGTAAAGGTATTCGATACCACAACAGATATGGCAGTATTCCCATCAAAAACTGAATCGGAAAACTACAGAGGCACATACTGAGGGAATATCCCGCTCCTATGTCTGCAATCAAATTTGCCACAGCGCACCCTAATGCCCCCCAGAAACCATATATCATCCCAAACAGCGGTGGCAACACCGCTGCAGGTCGCATTTCTGCCACAGGCATCAGGGAAAAAAAGTGCCGAACCGGCATAGTGACAATATAATACACCACTGCCGACAGGATAAAATACTGTAATCCCTTTTTCCAGTTTAAGTTCTCTCCCGTAATATTTTGTGCCATATCTCTTCTCCTATCTCCGGACAAATGCCACCGGACGTATTTTTATTACGGTTCGACTATATTAAAGTATTTATAGTCACTAATTGTCTCGATTGCATCAGTAAGTTTTTTCAGATAACTCTCATCTCCCTCCTGAACAATTAAATCTGATATTTTATCTTCATTTTTCGAAATGATTGCTAACAATCCCATCTTATTTGTTGTCCATGTAACATCTGCCTCCTCTAATGATGTATTCTTCTGATACATGACAACACCATTTTTAACAATCAACACATAATTTTTATCAGGAAGAACAATGTTTGCTGTAAAGCTAAGGTCTTGCACCTTCCTTGTATCTACCAGGATTCCTATGTATTCCAATATCATCTCTGGTGTCATGTGACTTACTGTTTCACCACTAGAAGATGCACGCGTATCCGGATCCGTATTTGTTCCATTTCTAAGCTCCTGCGCCGCACTAAAATATGCATTTCTCCATGGTCCTGACTCTGCCTGGTATCCAAGCTGCTCAAGGGCATCTGCACATAAATATCGGGCATCTGTATTAGTTGGATCGGCATATACAAGCAAATTGGTAATCTCCGCTACCCATTGATATTCACCCTTGTCATAGTCCGCTTTTGCTTTTTTAAGGACCTCATTAATATCACCAAAATATTCTACATATTTTTGTGCTGACTCACTTGGCTCCAGTTCAGCCAAATGTACGGGGTTTGCATCATACCATCCCATATATTTTTCATATACTGCTTTTGAATCATGAGCTACAGTTCCATAATACTGCCTGGTATACCAAACCTTCTCAAGTTCTTCAGGCAACTTAATCATGTTGGCAATCTCAGCTTCCGTGTAACCCTCGTTTATATATAGAAGCGTCTGGTCATTAATGTACTTATAAACAGCGGCCGTATTTGTGATATATTCCTTTATCGTATCATTTTCCCAATGTGGCCAGTTATGTGACTGAAACACCACTTCCGCTTTATCGCCGTACAGACTCAGTGATTCCATAAGATATTCAGCCCACGCATTACCATCTCTGACCTGAGCACCACGCAAAGTATACAGATTATGAAGTGTACCTGTACAATTTTCTGCCATCCAAAGGGCTTTTTTATCAGCAATCCACATATTCATTTCAGCAGGTGCTTCTGTTCCCGGAGTAAGCTGAAATTCAATCTCAACACCATCTATCGTATGTTTTTCACCTGTTTGAGTAATATTTAATGTTGGGGAAATATATGAGGTTGTTCCCGTCGACTGCCCCATTCCTATACCAATGCATAGGCTCCCCTGCATACCCGGTTGCAGAATGGTTCCATACTGATAGCTGGCCCTTCTTGCCATAGCAGTGCCTGCATAAACATTTTCGCTAACAGCATGTTCTTCAAATCCGTCAGGTGCTATCACTTCTACATTACCTGCCAATACATCTTCTTCCGAAACAACCCCCTTTACTCCACCGTAATGATCTATATGGGAATGACTATAGATGATAGCTTTTACCGGATATTCGCCTAATTGCTCTGTCACAAGTTCGAAAGCTGCTTTTGAACACTCTACTGACATGAGAGGATCCACCACAATCCATCCTGTTTCCCCTTTTATAAATGTGATATTTGCCATATCGTATCCGCGCACTTGGTAAATGCCCTCAGCCACCTCAAATAAGCCATAGATATGGTTTAGTTGGGTATTCCTCCAAAGGCTCGGATTCGCTGTATCCGGTGAGTCACTCTCAACAAAGGAATATGCTGTCTGGCTCCAAATAACCTTTCCATTTTCATCTTTAATATCAAGCGTTTCCGGAGCTGCGATAAGTCCTCTTGTTGCATTCTCAAATTCATCCTTGTCGTCAAAATCCAGCAAGGCATATACTTCATTATTTAGATCAATGGTATATTGAGATGCTTCTTTGACTTCTCCATTCAGTCCCAAATCTTCAGATGAGATATCTGGATTTTTTACCGTTTCCTGTTGGCTGCAACCCATCACCCCTGCTACCATGGATACTGCAATAAAAATTGCACTTAATTTTGAAATTTTCTTTTTCATCTTTCCTCCTGCTTTGCTTAATGTCTGCTCATTACGCAACTTATTTCTCTGCTCCATCAGACAATATCAACAAAAAAATGTTCCCACATTTATTTTAATATTTTTCGTTATTCTTTTCAATAACTCTGGGACGAATCGTCATTTAAGAGGGACGAATCGACACAAAAAAACGCAGTCGGCATCACTGCTGTCTCTGGTAAATTCGATTTCCGTGATGTCAAATAAAATACAGCCACAATGTCCTCATTGAATACCATCTCAATTTCTGTTTTCGGGATGTCCTCCCCCGCAAAGCTGTTTATCATCTTTCTCGCATTGTAGACCTTACCCCCGGAAACATGAATCGCGGCATTATTCCTTTTCATGATGATAGTCAAAAACCCTGACAATGTAAACAGCCTTTTCATCTGCTTACATTGCCGGGGTTTTAAAAAGGTTCTATTTAAAACTACACCGATTATGCATCATATGCCATTCTATAGATATTCAGAATGTCTTCATACTCCAATGTCTTGTATCCCGGAAGATTCCTTGTTTTATTTCTCGTACAATTCTTTGTAAGTATTTCCAAATCCTCTTCCTTTACCCCCAGGCTCTTAAGGTTTGTGGGCATGCCAATCGACTTATAATACTGTTCCTGCATATCAATTGCAGTTTCTATTGTCTTTTCGGGATGTTCATAATCTATATCAAGGTTCCATACATTTGCTGAATACTGAAGCCATCTTGAAGTGTTGGCACGATACACATATCTTGCCCAGCTGCACCATAAAGCAGCAAGACCTGCGCCATGTGCAACCTCCGGGTACATTCCTGAAACCTCATGTTCGAACTGATGCACTACCAGCATGAACTTTCTTCCACACTGGGTAAGTCCATTATGTGCGAGGGAGGATGCCCACATCATGTTGGCTCTTGCCTCGTAGTTGTATGGATCTGCAAGGCAGTCCTTACCTGCTTTCATAACACTTTTGATCACTGCTTCTGCCAAAGCATCTGTAAGATAGGTATCCTCTCCCTCACAAAAATAGCGCTCTATTGTATGCATTGCAATATCTACCGCACCACATGCTGTCTGATAAGGACTTACAGTGTATGTCAGTTCCGGATTCTCTATGGCAAAATCCATTCTGTTGCAAGTACAGCCATATCCTCTCTTTTCTCCTGTGTCTGCATTCGTTATAACACAGGAATTTGACATCTCCGAGCCGGCCGCAGCTAAAGTCAAAATCGCTCCCTTTTTTAATGTTTTTTCAGGAACACATTTTCCAAGAGAGAAATCCCAGACATCGATTTCCGGATTTGCTGCGCCATTGGCAATATCCTTTGCAGAATCCAAAACGGAACCTCCGCCAACCGCAAGAACAAAATCAACCCCTTCGGAAAGACAGATTTCAATTCCTTTTCTCACAAGAGACAATTCCGGATTGGCTACTACTCCTCCCAATTCTACATATTGGATGTTTTCTTTCTCCAGCGCGCTCTTCACTCTGTCCAGAAGTCCGCTCTTCTTCGCAGACTGACCGCCATAATGAAGCAAAACCTTTTGGGGCGCAAATTCTGCCACAATTTTTCCTACCTTAAGCTCCTCATCTTTGCCAAAATAAACTTTGGTGGGTGTCTCATAAACAAAATTAAGCATACCATCTTCCTTTCTTATTTTTATTCATTTTCGTTCTCTGCTTCTATTAACTTTAAAAATGCAGTAGGTTCACACACTTTAACAGAAGATTTCGTATAGCCTTTCACATTCCTGGTTACAATACAATCCATTTCTGAACGAATAGCAGTTTCCACCATAACAGCATCCTCATAATCGCTAATTTCAGAAGATATTGCTTTTCAAGAACATTATATACAAATCGAACGATTTCATCAACGAAATCGTTCGATTTTATAAATATTTGATGCAACCTCTTTGCAGCTGTGCAAATTGCTCATTCGTCATTCCATGGTTCTTAATTAAATGTTTCAACATATAAATGTGCCAAATCAGAATATCCTACGAAATATTGGTAGCAATTCCAATAGAAACAAAATGATCAAAAATGGCTTTCAAATCTGTGCCTTCCTCGGCATTATAATTCCGAATTCCCTCTACCATATAAGAAATCCTTCCCTCAGAAACGATGGTTTCATTATATCGATCCAGATAAAAGACATCTGTGGATACCTCTCTGTCGCGGAGTATTCCCTTGCATTCTGACAATCTGCAGCCAGGGAAATTAACATTCCAAATCTGATTTATTCCAAGAGGCTTATTCAATAACTCAGCGATTATTTCCTTCAAATATCGGTCTGTCACTTCATGGTTTTCACATGCCCCTTCAGAAAATGCAATCGCATGAATTTTTTGAAATGACGCCTCAAATGCTGCGCCTGCAGTGGCAGAATACTGTAAATCTGAGGCAGCATTATATCCATAATTAATTCCGGAAAAAACATGATCCGGTTTTCCCGGTACGATATTCAATGCACCGATTCTTACGCAATCAGCCGGTTTACCATCACAGGCATATGCGTGAACTCCCGGCACAGGAAATTCCACCTTCCAAGCATCTATACTATGTCTTAATGTAATGCTATGAGACATTGCACTTCTCTGATTATCAGGGGCAACTACCCACACTTCACCAAATTCTATTGCTGCTCTCGCAAGACGGACAATACCATCTGCATCTATTCTGTCATCATTTGTAATCAATATACTTTTCGTTTGAACATAATATAGTGTCTCCAAAGTATTATAATTTCATCTTATTTTATCATTAAAATTATAGATATTTCAACATTTCATTTTTTAATTGTTATAATAATTTCAATTCTTTCATTGTACTATATTACCACTATTTCAGCATAATATACAAAGTAAAAGGTGAATCTCTCGGCTTGCCTTTTATTCTGTGTAATTACCTACTGGTTTTCTCATTCAGATTTTAAATCATGGCATGACAGATAAGAAAATCAGAGCATTTGCTGGGCACAAAGATATTTCTACTATATAAAAAAGCCTAGCGTGTTCATGGCTAAACAGAAACAAAAAAAGAAATCTCGATATCTTCAAGATTTCCTCTCTCTTAAACTAATGCAGAAGATGGGACTTGAAAAATTAATTGTACTAAAAAATACCGATGGAAAGGGCATTTCAGCACATCATTTTCAAAAGTAACAAAACCATCGCCGCATTATTTCTAAAACATACTGCATAAGAGTTCCATACAAGCAGCCATTCCGGCAGTATATGGCATTCTCTCTTGTTTGCATAGTTTCCGGTCAAATTGTGGTCTTTATTCTCTATGGCAGTGCTTCAGAAACCGCCAATGTATCAATGACAGATTGAAGCAATTCCATGTTGTATCCGCGTTTCTTGCACAATTTATAATCTTTCTTAAATTGCCCAGTAAAGCTGACTTGTAACATCTTTAGCCCTCCGAATCTGCAAATAAATCTTTTGTATTTGTGTATCTCTGCCCTGTTCCATCAGTAAGCATTTTATCGCCCTCATCAAATGCGGCAAGTGTTTCTGCGTTTGGTTCGTCCTCTCCTGCTGTTACGCCCTGCAAATATGCCACAACATAGCCGATTTTATAATCTGGCACGGCATCCAATAACTGCATTGCTCTTTCTCTATCACTCATAATACCTCTCTTTCATGTATATATAATATTCACAGTATCACTAATTCATAAACGGCACGTCCGAAAAGTTTTTCTTTGAATCTGTTGGTGTCTGCTCTGCTTCTTCTATCCATTCCAGTTCTTTTTCTACTACCTTAATGATAAAAGCATTTATTGTGCTTCCCGTTGCTTCTATCCTCTGTTTTGTTCCCTTTGGAAATCGGCAATTTACACGGTCTACCTTTTCTTGATAATTTGCGACTGTTCTTCGCTGTGCTTCGCTTGTTTTAGGTTTCTGCATCATATCACCTCAAACCGCCATTTCTGGCGGCTCTCTTGTTAATCCAAATTTATAAATTCATACGGAATCGAAGCATTTTCATAAATTGCATCGCTCGGAAGGTCTATAAAATCATTCCAGTAAACACAAGTACGGCTTTCGTCAAGTTGTACCTGTTCAAATAATCCATTTATACTTCTTAAATCTTCATATCCTTTTATTGTATCTATATCATCATTCACATCATAAATACAGTCTTTTCCGTCATCAAAAACAACGTGCAAAAAGTAGCCCTTTAGTGGCTTTACGCTCTTTATTCTCGGTATCATTCCAGCACCTCCAAACATCAGAAGAAAACGCCTATAATGGCGGTAACTTCTTCAAATTCTGACTTTCCCACATTTCAAGCAGTTCTTTCTGGTTCTGATTCATCCACTCTTTTACAAGTTCTTGAGCTTTCTTTGGTAAATCTCCTTCGGTCATTTCCATTGTCCGCAAGTCAAAAATTCCGATATGCTCACCGTATAAAGCGTGTATGTGGCTTGGTTCATGTTCCTTCAGCTTGAAAAACATTTTTATAACTATTCAATAAAATCTGCTTATCTCTGGCATTGTACCAGCTCCTTTCTGCTAATGTCTTTCGACAATATTACATTACACTCTATTTAATGCATTGCCAATAAGTTTTTACATTATTTCTTGTGTATTTACAAAAGTAATGTATATCGCATTGTTTATAATGCATTTAAAAAAATTATACATTGTTTTCATCAACATATTTTATTATATTTCCCGGTTGCATATCCAACATTTTACATATACAGTCAAGGGCCTTTGTGCCTACCATTTTATTTTCTCGTAAATATTGTATTGCGTTCTCTCCTAGCAATTTTTCTTTTCTTAGTCTTGTTGTTGTATATCCTGCTTCTTTCAGTGATTCCAACACATTTATTTTATATACAATCATGTTGATACCTCGCTTTCATACTAAATAATACATTATTTATTGTGTTTTGTAAAGATACATTATATTTTGTGTATGCCACCAATTGCATTACACTGCTTTTAATGTATTATAATAGTAACAAAGGAACGCAAACAAATTTCAATACAGGAGGAAAACACAATGACAAAATTATACATGGTTAAAAAGGGAAATAGAAAATTTTATGTGTGCAAATGGAATTCTGGTTTATACAGCATTGAAAGAATCACAAAAGGCTTCGGCGGTTCCGTAGTTTTCGGAAACACTCTTGAAGAGACTGAAAAATACTCCGAAGAAAACGGATACAAGAAAACAGCATAGAGCCGAAACGCTCTTCGGAGCGTCCACCGCGGGGCGGTCTTCCGGTGCTGAAGATAGCAGACGAAAGGATGGTTGATTATATGACATTTGAAAAAGATTTACAAGCAAGAAAAACGCCGCTTTAAAATTCTATCAGTTGTCAAAGGCTGAATACTTGCAGAAAAGAACCGTCGAGAACTGGCGTAACTTCTGCGACAGAAAAGCTGATTGTATGCGCTTAGGCGTTAGAATTTAGCAAGAAGAAAGACTTTTCCCGGGTTCGACTCCCGGGCTTGCTTTCGCCAATAGTGGCAGATTAAAAATTGAAAGGTGGTTTTTATTATGACGAAATTAGAACAACACAAGAAGCAGTTAATATTTTAATCGAAGAAGCAAA
>JAQXYZ010000136.1 GCA_029226935.1 Bacillota bacterium
CGGAAAAACCTTTCAGGGCAGGACAAGATACTTAAGTACTCACAGGCGGCTGAAAAAAGAAATGGAATTGGGTTCCAAAAAAGCCCGGGATATTAACTCCCATCCGTTGAGCTTTTTGGAAAAGTGCAGCATCTTAGACGAAATGCCCGTCGCCTACTGCGTGATTGAGCTTACCTTTGACGAGAACGGGCACGGCGTGGACTTTGTTTTCCGCTACTGTAACAAACACATGGAAGCCGTAGAAGGCATCCCCGTGGAAGAAATGCTTAACCGTTCTTTTTATGAGGTGTTCAAAAACGGAGACAGAAAATGGCTGGTTTCTTATGCAGATGTTGCCTTAAACGGTTCAAAGCGCACCCTTTCCGATTACAGTCCGGAGATTGGCAGGAATCTTACCATCTACTGCTATCAGCCACAGCCGGGATACTGCGCCTGTGTGCTGGTGCCGGAGTAAACTGCTTTCCACTCACTGTCCGCTCTCACTTTTTTCAAAAGAAGCATGGTTTTTAGGTACTCTTACTTCAAATCCGTTCTTGAATATGAATCTTATATCGTCCTTGTCTTTGGCTGTATCCTTCCCACTACTAGGGCGGATTAGGGACTCTCACCCATTAGAAACGTGCGCCGCAAGGCGCACAACAAAAAAGACCCCCCAAGGGACTGATGATAATATAACCATTGATGGTTATATTTCTTATCAACTAGCCCTGTGGTGGGTCTAAAAATATTACCAATATTCTATTTTTTACTTCGTATAATATCAAATACTATCACTATTTTCACTAGTTTGGTTATATTTTCGTTATATTATGCTCTTACACTAAAACTAAAAACCCTTTGAAAGTCCCTTGTTTACTAGCTTTGGACTACTTTTAACTTTACTCTGTCACTTCGAATTTATACCCCATGCCCCAAATGGTTTTAATCAAATCACCTTTTTCTCCCATCTTGCTGCGAAGCTTTTTGACATGAGTGTCTATGGTTCTTGCATCTCCAAAATAATCATAATTCCATACGTTATTCAGGATCTTTTCACGGGACAATGCAATCCCTTTATTTTCAAGGAAATAAGTCAGCAGTTCAAATTCCTTATAGCTTAAGTCTATCGGTTCTCCGTCAATCGTTACATTGTGGGCTGACTTATCAATTACAATGCCGCCCGCCTCAAGAATTTCGTCCTTGCCAATCTGATTCGTTCTGCGAAGTATTGCTTCCACTCTGGCAACCAGAATTTTCGGGCTGAAAGGCTTGGAAATATATTCATCCACACCAAGCTGAAATCCCTGCAGTTCATCCCGTTCATCTGATTTGGCAGTAAGCATAATAATCGGCACCTTGGAATACTGTCTGATTTCACGGCAGACCTGCCATCCATCCATCTTCGGCATCATCACATCCAAAATAACAAGGGCAATATCCTTTTCCTCAAAGAAAATATCAAGTGCCTGACTGCCATCCTCGGCTTCCATTACCTCATAATTATTTTTGATTAAAAAATCCTTTACCAGCTTTCTCATTCTGGACTCATCATCTACTACAAGTATCTTTAATTTGTCCATTTTTCGGTCCTCCTGATCGTTCATACAAGTACATTATCACCATTTCACTCTGTCAATGATCAGTATATCCCTAAAATATGTTAAATCTGTGAAGCCCTTATTCAAAATTAACTTCTTCCGGTTCCTCCAAGTCCAATTCCGCTTCCTTCTGTCGGATTCGTTCTTCTCTTTCCGTCAGTTCCTGCTCCCATCCGGCATATTCATTGAGAACTGCTTTTCTATAGTTCAGGATATTGGGATTGTCACTCTTTAGGGCAATCAAAAACATTGCCAGCACCATTACCACAAGTACAATATTTAAAAGAAGCGATATTTTGAACTTATGATTGCTTCTGTCAGGCTTTCTGGTGGGCATAATTCTTTGCGTTGCTCTTACATCCTCAGCATCCCCATGGGTAAAGGTAACATACAAAGGAACCGGACGTATACTTTCTTCAGGTACGCCGGCAGCGCGAAGTTCCTCCTGAAGCTGCATGATATAAGCCCATCCCACCGGAGTGACAAAAATTTTTTCGTCCAAAATTTTGTCATACACCGCCAGCATATTCTGGCTGCTTTTTCCTTCCAGCCTTGATGCAAAGTAAGCCGCCTTCTTCTGCTCTACCTGTGCCTGTCTGGCATCCTCCAAGGCAGCAAATTGATATCCTTCTGCATAATAGTCAGTTTTATCTGCCACTAATTTCCACACTCCACACTAATTTCATTAAAAATTTTCATGATTTCTTCTGTACGAATGCTCTTCTTTTCTTCTCCGGTCTTATCCAAAATAGCTTTGCCCTCATGCATCATAATAAGACGATTACCATACTCCACCGCATATCTCAGATTATGAGTCACCATGATTGTCGTCACCTTCTTTTCTCTGACAATCCTGTCTGTAAGTTCCATAATGATTTCGGCTGTTTTGGGGTCAAGTGCAGCTGTATGCTCATCAAGAATCATAAATTCAATCGGTGTCATGGTAGACATAAGAAGCGCCAGTGCCTGACGCTGACCACCGGACAGGGAGCCGACCTTCGTATGCATCTTATCCTCCAGTCCAAGTCCTAATGGTCTTAGCATTTCACGATATTCTTCTATTCGGTGTTTTTTCACTCCGCGCCCCAAACCATACACATTTCCTTTATTATCTGCTATAGACATATTCTCAAGTATGGTCATATTCGGGCAGGTTCCCCTGGCCGGATCCTGATAAACGCGCCCAATCCTGCGCTGTCGCATGAAATCCTTGGTTCTTGTAATGTCCTCTCCATTTACAAGTATCTGCCCGCTGTCTGCATCTATGCTTCCACAAATCAGATTTAACATGGACGTTTTGCCGGAGCCATTGCTTCCAACCACCGATACAAACTGTCCGTCTTCTATCGTCAAATTAAAATTCTGGAAAAGGCAAAGTTCATTAACAGAGCCGGGATTATAGTTTTTACAGATATTTTTCAGCTCAAGCATTTTTCTTCACCTTCTTCTTTCTGTCAGTTCCTATTACAAGAATAACAAGGAACAAAACTGCTGTCACAAGCTTCAAATCACTGGATGCAGGTATCACACGAATTGCAATTGCCACACATGCCTTATAAATCAATGAACCAATGATAACACTGCTGGTCACTCTTAAAAATGTAATCTTTTTAAATACGCTGGTTCCGATAATTACACTGGCAAGGCCAATTACTACCGTTCCCGTACCGCTTGAAATATCAAAAAACCGTTGTTGATTCGCAAAAATACAGCCGCTTAAACAGACAAGACCATTTGCAATGGAAAGACCAATAATCTTAATTGTTCCCTTATCAACTCCCAGTGATGTAACTATGGTTTCATTGTCTCCAACTGCCCGAAGCATAAAGCCTGACTGGCTGTTC
This sequence comes from Bacillota bacterium, assembly GCA_029226935.1. GTDB lineage: Bacteria > Bacillota > Clostridia > Lachnospirales > Lachnospiraceae > Suilimivivens. The sequence goes on from JAQXYZ010000136.1 coordinate 3,422, forward strand.
ATATACCAGTCCAGTATGTATTTGGTCAAAATCATAATTACAAAAATAATAATTACCGTCTTATAGGGTTCCAGCGTAACCGGAAACAGCTTATTTACAAATTGATTATCAAAAATATTCTCCTGATTGTATATGGGAAGGTTTGCCCTTCCCGCCACACGCAGATTCACTGTATAAAGAGCAGTCATCATGATGATTCCGGAAAGCAGGTCCCGTACCTTCAATTTGACATGTATCAGTCCCGTAATCATTCCCACCAATGCACCTGCCAAAAAAGACACCGGCATTGTCAGATAAGGATTCACTCCCTTAGAGATTAAGATACAGGTAACTGCTGCTCCTAATGGGAAGCTGCCATCCACTGTCAAATCCGGGAAATCCAGTATTTTATAAGTAATGTATACGCCAAGCGCCATGATGGCATATATCATTCCCTGCTCCAATACACTTAAAACTAAAGCCAATTTTTCTTACCTGCCTTCCATACATCAAATACTTCTTATTTCTTTATTATTCTGCAGTTTCTACAATAATCTCATCAAATTTTTCATATGCACTGTTTACGAATGCATCGTCAAGTGTAAGCCCAATCTTATCCGCTGCTGCTGTATTTACATATAAGCTGGCTTCTGTAATTACTTCAAAGTTCATTTCAGAGGCTTTTGCTTCACCTTTTAATACCTTTGCAGCCATGGCTCCTGTCTGCTTACCCAGTTCAAAATATTCAAGTCCCATAGAAGCAACACAGCCGTTCTTTACCTGTTCAACCTCAGAACCAAATACAGGAATACCTTCTTTGTTTGCCGCATCAAGAACTGTCTGTAATGCGGATACAACTGTATTATCTGTCAGATTCGTGATGCAGTCAACCTTTGATGCAAGATCTGCCGCTGCCATCGGTACATCTGCAATGGTGTTAATACCGGAATCAACAATTTCAAATCCATAGTCAGCTGCATATTTCTTATATTCTGCAATCGTACTTTCAGAGTTTGTTTCGCTGGTAGTGTATAAAATACCAATGCTCTTTGCATCAGGCATAATTTTACGGATCATTTCAAGCTGATTGGTAACGGGCAACGCATCAGAAGTACCTGTCGCATTTCCAATACTGGTTCCGTCCTCATTAGCAAGACCTGCGGCTACCGGATCCGATACTGCGGTATAAATCACAGGAATTTCTGTCTTTAAACAGGAATTGTATGCGCTCATGGCACTGGGGGTTGCAATCGCACAAATCAAATCAACCTTCTGTGATACAAAATTGTCTGCAATGGTACTTGCGGTTCCCATATCTGCCTGTGCATTATCAAACAGAACCGTGAGGTTTTGACCCTCTACAATTCCCGCTTCTGCGAGACCTGCAAGGAAGCCCTCTCTACAGTTATCCAATGAACCGTGCTCAGCAAACTGTGAAATGCCAATTGTAAAGCTGCCTTCCACTGCATCTGTTCCTGCTTCATCTGCTTGTGCAGCATCTGTCTGCGTTTGTGCTGCTGCACCTTCAGCCGGAGCAGCTGTTTTTGCGCTTCCGCAGGCTGTCAGTCCTGCAATCATTGTCATTGCCATCATCAGAGCTACTAATTTCTTTTTCATAATCTTTTCCTCCATTTGATTCATTCATTTTAGTTTGACTAAAAATCAATAAAAAAACGTCTCAAGCATATGCTTGAGACGGTAATAAATCCTATTATCGCGGTGCCACTCAATTTGACTAAAAGTCCACTCACTCATGTACAATCATACATGCCGGCTTGATAACGGATCCGGTTTCCCGCCAGCGCCTACTATTATTTCAGGCTGTCCTCGAAAGCCCATTCACCATCCATCCCTTTACTGCAATCCCACCACCTGCAGTTCTCTGTGAAAGCTCCGATTGGCTACTCCTCTTTCTCATCGGTTTCTTTATTGATTTCAATCTGTTTGTTAACACTATACTCACTTTCACGAATTCTGTCAACCACTTTTTCATTTTTTAGATGTCCGGTTCATACAATTTTGCTGTTTGTGCGGTTGGATGGTAGTTCGTTTCTACCATATCGAGTGGACACAATGCGGTAGTAGACGAACTATGAAACGAACTGCCATTTAAAAAGACAATTCATCCTCGTCTACGGCAATTATTGACTCCCACATAGCATCTAGTTTTTTCTGTCCTCTAACAAAACTTTCTGCCCCATTCATTTTTTCCATTATATTGTCAAGGTTATCCAAAAACTTATTAAAATCTTTCAAATTTATTTCTCGATTATCCTCACTATAATAGAAATTGACAACAACCTTGTCATTATAGATATAAATGTTTTCTATCAAATATGCAAGAACTTTATCTCTTAATGATGGCTCGTTTAAACTTCCAACGAAGCACTCAAGATAACGTAAAACATGCTCTTTCTTCAACGCATATTTTTGCCGATTTCTTTCAGCAATCAATTCATCATTAAATAATTTCTTACGTTCTTCCAATTCTTGCATTCTTGATTGCGTAGTCTCGTTAATAATTCCCATTTCTATCGCTTTCAAGATATTATTAAGTTTCAAATCAACATCTTTAATATTTGCAAGAATAGATTTTTCATAACTATCATCACTCCCAAATTCCCTCATATAATAATCATACACCCTATCAGCAATAATCAATCTCATAGCTGGGGCATTTATACATTCTTCAAGAATATGTGCAACAATTCTTTCAATGTCGTTTTTCCTAACATTCTTCATGTTGCACGAATGTTTTTTATGATTATTGCAAGCATAGTAGTAATATGTCTGCCCC
>JAQXYZ010000137.1 GCA_029226935.1 Bacillota bacterium
ATTTGTGATGCGTCCAAGTCCCGCCCATAGCTCCGGAATTTTCATGTAACGTGAAATCTCCATGAAACCTGTAGAGAAAAATACCACAAAAAATCCTGCTGAAAGATAAAAGGCAATCAGCCCTGCCAGAAACGGACCGCCAAACTCAATGACAACCACACAGATGGTTGACAAAAGGGTAACGCAATACATGATAATGTACATATAGCGACGCTTTTTCCAATCAAACATAAACCCTGCTGCCAATCCACTCAATGCAAGCAAAATTCTTGGCCACTGCCCGATGTCCATCTGTCCTGCTGCATGAACAAGTGTTACTGCATTATCCAATGTAGCAAATACACATGTCATCAGCACAACATTCACGATTAAAATTCCTCCGACAACTCCAGGACGTCCCTCAATCCGTCGCCCTGTTTTCTCTCCGGGCTGCAAGCGTTCCAGTGGTTCATTCCGCCCCATTCCCATAAGCAGAACCCCTCCTACTGTCAGAGAAACAGAGAGAACAATCGGCTCAATGATTTCATTATTAACAAAATTATTGTTGATAAACTGAAGTAATATTCCTACAGCATAAGCTGCTCCTACTGTTCTGGCCAGACTTCCATCTCCGTCAAGTATGTACGCCGCTGTATCATGCACTGCACCGCATGCCGCTCCAAGTAACAGGAACAGGATGCAGCCGAACATCAGCGTTATTTCATTCGATATATGCTGCGACACCATGAAAAGGCAGATGATACAGGTAACGATTATTCCAAAATACGCAGGATACTTGATCCCTCTTTTTGCCCACTTTCTCATTGCAGAATAAAGGAAGAAGCCGACTGCACTCACACCAAGAATCTGACTTTGTGCAATCACAACTCCACTTGCATCTGTCGTATATGCCATCATATTATCAAACAGGTATTCTGACCCCAGAAAAATAAAATTAAATAATGCCAGAACCGCTATAATCTTTATCTGTACTTTCCTCATGCCGTTTCCTCTTTAGGTCAGTCACATTCATTTAAAGCCCTGTTTTTTATTATATACAAAGGTCTCACACAATCAAGTAGACAAATATCTCATGTTACGCATTTATCGCGTTTATCAGCCGTATTCCCATATATTTCCACCCCTCATTTTTCAATTTGTTCTTATACTAATCTTCATATCCATTAGGATTATTGCTCTGCCATCTCCAGGAATCTTCACACATCTCCTTAATTCCATACTGTGCTTCCCATCCCAGTTCTCTTTTCGCCTTGGATGCATCCGAATAGCAGGTTGCGATATCCCCGGGACGTCTGCCTTTAATCACATAGGGTATTTTAACGCCTGTAGCAGCTTCAAAATTCTTTACAATGTCAAGAACGCTATAGCCCACACCGGTTCCCAGATTGTAAATGCAAAGTCCTGCTTTTTCCTCAATCTTCTTAAGCGCCTTTACATGTCCGACAGCCAGATCCACCACATGAATATAATCTCTCACACCTGTTCCGTCAGGAGTATCATAGTCATCTCCGAATACGCCAAGCTCCTTCAGCTTGCCAACAGCCACCTGTGTGACATAAGGCATCAGATTGTTGGGAACACCATTGGGATTCTCGCCGATGGTTCCGCTCTTGTGTGCTCCGATAGGGTTAAAATAACGAAGCAAAATCACATTCCATTCAGGATCAGCCTTCTGCATGTCTGACAAAATCTGCTCCAGCATTGATTTGGTCCAGCCATATGGATTAGTGCACTGTCCCTTAGGGCATTCCTCTGTAATCGGAATGATTGCAGGATCTCCATAAACAGTTGCAGAGGATGAGAAAATAATATTCTTAACTCCATGCTGACGCATTACATCTACCAGTGTCAATGTCCCTGCAATGTTATTTTCATAATATTCCCATGGTTTCTGCACAGACTCCCCTACTGCCTTTAATCCCGCAAAATGAATACAGGAATCAATCTTTTCTTTTTCAAAAACAGCATTCAGTGCATCTTTGTCCAAAATATCTGCCTTGTAAAATTTAACGGGCTTACCGGTAATCTTTTCTACTCTCTCAAGACTCTTTTCACTGGAGTTACTCAAGTTATCTAATACCACTACCTCATAGCCTGCATTCTGTAACTCTACGACTGTATGGCTGCCGATATATCCTGCTCCGCCTGTAACCAAAATTGCCATTTACTTGCCTCCATCCTCATTCTTCATTTGTTTTTACATTATCATCCAAACCTATTTAAAGCTCAATTCCGTTCTCCCTGCAGAGCGCCCTTGCGCTTTCTACAGAATCCGCACCTGTTGCATTTTTGATAGGTGCAAATTCTTTGCCTCTTACCACTTCATAAGGCAGGCAGCTGTCCAATTCACGAATCATGTCAAGCACCAGCTGTTCAAACTTATATCCATTGGGCTTCTGCGGGTTTATCTTTTCCCCCTTTTCATTCAGATATGGAATTTTCTTTTCAACAATATGAAGCGGCAGATTCTTTTCACGGATTTTTTCCAGATCAGCCACTCTAAACAAATAGTTTAAAATAACGCCAAAATAGTATGCCGGATCTCCATTTTCATCTTTTGCATTCATCAATTCATCCGTGAGTTCGTAATATTCAATAATGGAAGGTTTTCCATCCTCCAAACATACCACTCCAACCTTTTCATCAGGTGAACACTTACGTACTACTTTCGTACCCGCTGCACAGTTGTTTGCAATGACTGCCCCCACAAAACATGGATCAGCAATCCTCTGCAGCACATTATCTACAGAGAACACATTCAACCACTCCACTCCGTCTGCCATCGCCTTCTGTGCCACTCCCCACTTATGCATGGAACTGTACCATCCACCGTTTCCATTGGGCGAAGTCGAAATTTTCCACTTTTCTTCCATATAGACTTTGCCATTGTAATCGCTGGCAGGTGCCATCTCCTGCATAAAGAAAGTTACATAGTCACTCTTATATCCAAAGTAGTCATGTTCCTTCAGAAAGCTTACAGTCGCCTCATGATTTTTATCACTGGTCATCACATATAGAGGAATCCATGTATCTGTCAATTGAACCACATCCATAAGATTCTCTATCAGACGTTGGAAAATATAGACCTCTTTGTTCACCCCAATGTTGTACATTCCCTTAGGGTTATCAGAACCTAATCTGGTTCCCATACCCCCTGCCAGAAGTACCGCTCCGACCTTTCCCTGCCTGATTGCCTCCATACCAATTGTTCTGAATTCAGTCTCTCGTGTCTTTATTTCGGAAAGCTGCATTGCTGCTAACGGTGTAATCTTTCCTTTTACATTTTCTTCTTTTCTATTCTCAAGCGAACTAAGGATTGAGAAATCAGTAGCCTCAATCTGTGCAAGGAGCATTTCTTTCTGTCCCTCTGTAAGTTCCTCATAGTAGCTCAGTACATGTTCCTGTCCTGCTTCGGTAAGCTTTTGCAAGGCCTGCTCATAATTCATATCATTTTCTCCATTCTGCCGCCTGTATGCAGCTAATCATTGTCTTCTATCTACAAAACAACTGTTTATCCCTGCCTTTTTTGCCATATGCATGGCATTATCGGCACGGTTAAGAAGATCTTCAAACTCATCATATTTGGATGCTCTCGATGCAATTCCAACACTGCAGTAAAGAGGCTGTTCCATATATGTAATCTCTTCCGTCAATTTCCGCATCATTTCATCAACACGGGTCTGTGCTCTTCTGATGGATTCATCTGTCAGGAATATTACAAATTTGGCTCCTCCGAAGCGTGCAAGCATCCCACTTTCGGCAAAGCAGTCTTCAATAATTCCTGCCGTGTCCTTCAAGACTTCATCACCTGTTTCATAGCCGCAGGTATCGTTAATTATTTTGAAATCATCCAGGTTCACCATGATAAGATGTGCTTCTCCGGTAGGATTCTCCTTCATCCATCTGGCGATCTTTTCTTTTGCCGTACCTTTGTTATATAACCCTGTAAGGAAATCGGTTTCAACCCTGTGAATCATCTCCTGCCGTTCCGTAGTCAGCTGATGCACATTCTGTATTCTTCCCAGAACGCCGATTACCTTTCCATCCTTATCCGCAATACTGGAGTAATATGTCCTGTGCCACTGAAATTCTTCTCCCGACACCTTGCTTAAGTATTCCAATTCTCCCCGTATAGGTACGGCAGATGCCTCCTCCAGCGTATCCATAAATTTCTTCAGATGATCCGGGTGTACTAGCGGTGAAACTTCCATGTACTTATGGTAATCCTTAATGACTTTTCTTTCCTTATTATCCGGGAAATTGTAATTAAAAATCATCAGGTCTTCATCCGGCTTGTATTCAAAAAGCAATGCAGATGTGGTTTCTACCAGTATCTGATAGCGCTCCTTCATCAGCCTGACCTGCGCTTCCAGTGCTTTTATCCGTTCTTCATATTCAGCTTCTTTCATAGGCATTTCCTTCTGTCTTTTGTATTCTGCATTCTTCTCCCTTATATCTATTATAAAATTTTTATGTGGAATATGCAATGTTAAAAAGCCCTCGGAAAGCCGCCGTTCTCATTTGGAAGGTTTACCGCAGGGTCTTTCATGGGATTCCATTGACCAAATAATTTACCCTGCATATATTATACTAAAACATTGCAGGAGTTCTTATGGAAATCTATGTGGTAAAAGAAGGGGATACTGTAGATTCTATAGCCTCAGCCTATGGAATTGCAGCATCCTCTGTTATTTATAACAATCAGCTTACCTATCCTTATGCACTGGCTGTAGGTCAGGCACTTCTTCTGTCCACTGGCAGTTCCTCTTCTACCTCCTATTCCGCTTTTGTAAACGGATATGCCTATCCCTTTATTGAACAGACAGTCCTTGATGAAACCCTCCCCTATCTGACAACCCTGTCAGTCTTTTCCTATGGTTTTACCACACAGGGCTATCTGATTCCTCCGGCAATTGATGATAGCTTTATGATTAACTCTGCTTTGAATATGGGCGTA
>JAQXYZ010000138.1 GCA_029226935.1 Bacillota bacterium
CAGAACAGCGTCTGCATCTTCCAGGCTTTCTGTTTTTTTGTAATTATCACTGAAAAGATTTAATCCTTTATCTGCAATGGGATTGAGGCAATGATACTGAAACATTATGCATTCTCCTCCTCAAACTTTTTCATAAAAGCAACCAGGGCTTCTACGCCTTCCTTCGGCATAGCATTGTAAATACTTGCACGCATGCCGCCTACGGTACGATGTCCTTTCAGATTCACCAGACCTGCTGCGGTTGCTTCTTTTACAAATTTGGCATCCATATCCTTATCACCTGTCACAAACGGAACATTCATAAGAGAGCGGTCTTCTGCCACAACCGTTCCATGGAACATTTTGCTCTGGTCAAGATAATCATACAAAATTTTTGCCTTTTCTTCGTTTCTTTTCTTCATCTCTTCCAGACCGCCCATTGCCTTCAGCCATTTGAATACTTTGCCGCAGACATAAATGCAATATGCATTCGGAGTGTTGTAAAGAGAACCTGCATCTGCATGGGTCTTGTAAGTCAGCATAGTAGGAGTTCCCGGAAGGACATCTTCTGTGATCAGATCTTCACGGATGATCACAATGACCATACCTGCAGGTCCGATATTCTTCTGCACACCACCGTAGATTATACCGTATTTGCTTACATCTACCGGTTCAGAAAGGAAGCAGGAAGAAACATCTGCCACCAGTGTTTTTCCTTTTGTATTTGGAAGTGTTTTATATTTGGTTCCGTAAATCGTATTGTTTTCGCAGATATAAACATAATCCGCATCCGGGCTGATCGGAAGATCGCTGCAGTCCGGAATATAGGAAAAAGTCTTATCTGCTGAGGATGCTACTTCTACTGCATCTCCATAAATCTTCGCTTCCTGATATGCCTTCTTTGCCCATTGTCCCGTAACAATATAAGCAGCCTTGCGGTTCTTCATCAGGTTCATGGGGATCATTGCAAACTGCTGGCTTGCACCTCCCTGTAAGAACAAAACCTTGTAATTATCAGGAATGTTCATCAGTTCACGAAGATCAGCTTCTGCCTCTTTGATAATACCATCATAGACCTTTGAGCGATGGCTCATTTCCATTACCGACATACCTGATCCCTTGTAATCTAACATCTCATCTGCAGCTTCTTTTAATACTTCTTCAGGTAAAACTGCGGGACCTGCCGAAAAGTTATATACTCTGGACACTTCTCTCTTCCTCCTGTTTATGGGATTCCCCTATTTTCTACAAAAAACATCTGCCAAACATTTTAAACCGATTTAACACTTTAGTCAACTGCTTTAGTAAAACATTACACATGGTGTTCCAATTTCCACCATATCATAAAGCTTGCTTACCTCTTCAAGCGGCGTATTGATACATCCATGGGAACCATTCGTCTTGTAAATTTCGCCTCCGTAACTACTCCTCCATGAAGCATCATGAATTCCAATCGCTCCCTTTACAGGTATCCAGAATTTTACCGGCGAAGCATAATCCGGTCCCCTGAGAACTCTGTTCTTCTGCTTATTATACACATAATTAGTCCCCACCGGGGTTCCTCGTCTGCGCGAGGTATTTCCTGTAACAACCGGTGTCTCAATCTGCAGTTCCCCACCTACATAGTAATAAAGCATTTGATTAGTCATATCCACTTCTATATAGGTATCTCCAATATCATCCTTTCCCTGCTTTAACGCCTTTTGCGTGTAAGCAGGCTCATGCTCTTCTCTCTTTTTATCAAGAAAAGCCGAAAGAAGATATTCCTTCTCCGCTTTCCGGTCTATTTTGTTTCCATAAATGCCGCCCTCCACAGTCACAACCTCACCGCGGGTAGCACGGAACTGGCGTATTCCACCTACTGTATCATATTCATCCGCAAGTCTGTCCACAAACTCATATACTTTTTCTTTGTCAGTGCAGAGATTCCCATTCTCATCAAAGACAAAATTTCCATCCTCATCCAGTTGTAAAAAATCACATACAACACTTCCATCAATCGGATATTTCTCTTCTCCAAACAGGTAAACAATTCCGCAATCCTGATAAGCTTCAAGCTTATTCCATAACAGAAGTTCCTGCTCCATCTCTTCTGTCAGCGGAAGATTCTCATAGCATCCCGCTTCCTCAAGGTAAAGAACCGTTTCGAAACCATCAAAAGCCTGCTGAATCACATTGCGTGCCTTCTCTTCATTCAGTACATGAGTCCGTTCATCCTGAAGATAATATCCCTGATTTCCCTTGAGAATTTTTACTACACGCTCATCATCTGCTCTTCCCTGAAAAAAAGGAAAAGCATTCACAATGTCTTCGTAAGCTGCTTCGTCATAACGCACAGAAGGTTTAAGCTTTGTATCCTTTGCATCTCCCATCAGGTTATCAATCCAAAGATAAGGATTTTGCTTGTTATAGTATGCCGTCAGTGCTTCATCAAAATGGAAGGAAAGTCCTACATCCTCTGCCAGAATAGCGTAAGACTTACCATCACCGTCAATGATGGTAAGCCCTTCATAACTACACTTTTCCATCAGTTCCTCATTTACTTCATTCACACTTTTGCCCGTACAATAAACTCCGTTAATCCATGTACCATAACTGAAGCCATCTCTATAGTAGTATGCCAGCCCCAGATACATTGCAATTGCAGAAATCAATATGATGGAAAATCCTATGCCAATTCCCTTTAAAACATTCTTATTCATGATTCCTTTTCCAAATCTTTGGCATCAAATACATCACTGATTGGCGCCCCTGCCGGCACCATCGGAAATACTTTATCATCCTCGGGTATGATGCATTCAATCAGCACTGGTTTCTTCAATTCGATTGCCTTTTTTACTGCATTTGCGACCTCTTCCTTACAAGTAACCCGAATCGCTTCACATCCAAGCCCTTTTGCAACCATACAGAAATCCACGCCATCATTTAAAACAGTCTGAGAATAACGTTTTTCATAGAATAAGGTCTGCCACTGGCGAACCATTCCAAGCACATGGTTGTTGATTACTACCTCAATGATTGGAATCTGATATCTGGATGCGGTAGCCAACTCATTCATATTCATGCGGAAACAGCCGTCCCCTGCAATGTTGATGCAAACCTTATCAGGTCTTCCCACTTTTGCTCCGATGCAGGCACCAAGACCATATCCCATAGTCCCCAG